>JBGUUL010000015.1:0-1554 GCA_045133515.1 Ruminococcus sp. | reverse complement strand
AGATTTTTAGGTAATCCTCTTACAAAAAAGGATTTAGTAAATCTGGCATCTGAAATAGAGGGTCATCCTGATAATACAACTCCAGCTTTAATGGGAGGTCTTGTTACCTCAGCAATAGATGGAGGCAAGGTTTATAGTGTTAGTGTGCCGGTAGCTGAAAATATTAGATTTGGTGTTTTTATTCCACCTTTTGAATTAAGTACAGAGTATGCAAGAGGTGTTTTACCAGAAACATATACAAAGGAGCAGGCTGTTTTCAACCTCTCTCGTTCATCACTTATGACATCAGCGTTATTTTCAGGTTCGCTTGAAAATTTGCGTGTTGCTGTTCAGGATCAATTACATCAGCCATATAGAAAATCACTTATTAAGGGTTATGATACAGTATTTCGCACAAGTTATGAGCTTGGTTCATATGGTACTTATATAAGTGGTGCAGGCCCTACTATTATCGCTATTATAGATGATAAGCACACAGCAGATTTTGAAAATCACGCAATTAACTCTTTAGAAGAAAAGGGTTGCACAGGTTGGAAATTCACAGTGCTTAGTGCAGACAGCGAAGGTGCCAAAATTATACTGGACTGATTATTAACAATTTGTTAAATTACACATTGACTTTTATGTGTTATCATATTAAAATTATTTACAGTGTTATTTGACTTTTTACACAAGGTTGAATACAATTTTTAGTGAAAAGGAGCTACACATATGAGCCTTATAGTACAAAAATTCGGTGGTAGTTCTGTTGCAAATGCTGAACGTGTAAACAATGTTGCACGTATAGTAACAGATACTTACAAAAAAGGCAATAAGGTTGTAGTTGTTGTGTCTGCACAGGGTGACACAACAGACGATCTGATTGAAAAGCAGATGGAAATAAATCCTAACGCTTCAAAAAGAGAAAAAGATATGCTTTTAGCTGCTGGCGAACAAATTTCAATTTCTTTGCTTGCAATGGCTATTGAAAGAATTGGTTGTCCTGTTGTTTCTCTTTTAGGTTGGCAGGCTGGTTTTAAAACATCTTCTGCTCATACAAATGCAAGAATCAAGTCTATTGATTCTGAAAGACTAAAGAGAGAGCTTGACAGAAACAACATTGTTGTAGTAGCAGGCTTCCAGGGTGTTACAAGCTACGGAGATGTTTCTACACTTGGTCGTGGTGGTTCAGATACAAGTGCAGTTGCACTTGCTTGTGCTTTGAATGCTGATTTGTGCCAGATTTACACAGATGTTGAGGGTGTTTATACAGCAGACCCAAGAAAGATTGAGAACGCTCAGAAGCTTTCTGAGATTTCTTATGACGAAATGCTTGAGCTTGCAACATTAGGAGCTCAGGTTTTACACAACAGAAGTGTTGAGCTTGCTAAAAAATATAATCTTGAACTTGAGGTGCTTTCAAGTTATACTTGTGCACCAGGAACAATTGTTAAGGAGGCACCAAACGTGGAAAGAATGTTAATAAGCGGTGTAGCTAAAGATACAGATATAGCTAGAATTTCAGTTGTAGGCGTACCTGATGAGCCAGGTCTTGCATTTAAGATGTTCTCTAAG
>JBGUUL010000014.1:0-2719 GCA_045133515.1 Ruminococcus sp. | reverse complement strand
TCAGTAACACAGACAATTCCAACAGATGGAACAAACTGTTTTACAGTAGATGCAGGACAGTGGAATTCAGCAACAGGTGTTTGGAGTACTTACTCAACAGAAACACCAACAGAGACTCCTACAGAGACACAGAAGACACTATACCTAAAGCCAAACAGTAACTGGTTAGGTTCAAACGCAAGATTTGCAATGTATCTGTCAGGTGGCACAAGCAGTGCAATATGGGTATCAATGACAGAAGCAGGCGACGGTTACTATCAAGCTGATATTCCAAGTGGTAACTATGCAAGCGTTATATTCGTAAGAATGACTCCATCAACAACAGAAAACAGCTGGTCAAACCAGTGGAATAAGTCAGCAACACAAGTAATTCCAACAGACGGCACAAACTGCTTTACAGTAGATGCCGGTCAGTGGAGTGGTGCAACAGGTGTGTGGAGTGCTTATTCAACAGAGAATCCAACAACACCAATAATACCAACAGAAGAACCAACAGAGAATCCACCGATTCCAACAGAAGGACCAACAGAAGCTTGCACAGCAGTAACTATCAATGTTAATAAGGGTGATGTAGTAAACTATTGGGTAGAAGTTTCTATTCCAAGCAATACTCTTGATGTTGCAGGCTGGACACTTGATATGTATTATGACAGCGATATGTTCACTGTAAATGCTGATTTTGCAGATGGTTATGGTTTTGCAACAGGTGACGATGCTGTTGACTATGCACTTGGACTTACTGATACAGTAGCTGAGTTCCCTGGTGGTAATATAGCACAGGGTACAATTTCAAATGCAGGTAGGGCAAGTGTTACAGATGCTCATCCAAACGGCCTAGAATATAAGGGAAAAACAACTAAGATGGTTTGTATTCAGCTTTATGCTATTGCAACAGGCGAAACAACTCTTAACTATAAGATGAGAGATTTGGTTGATACAGATCTTCAAAACTCATTCATCGATAAGTCAAACGACCATTGCCCAGCAAACGGTGCATCATTTACTTTGAAGTACGATATACTTGAGGGTGAGGCTCCAACAGAAGCTCCTACAACAGCACCTACAGAAGCACCAACAGAAGCACCAACAGAGGCTCCAACAGAAGCTAAAAATGTAATATACTTTGCACCTACAACAGACTGGGCAAAAGACAGTGCAAGATTTGCAGTTTATCTGTTTAATAACAGTGGCGATGAAGCTTGGGTTTCTATGACAAAGACATCAGACGGATATTATATGGCTGAGATTCCAGAGGGTTATACATCAGTAATCTTTGTAAGAATGAATCCGAATACAACAACAAACAACTGGAACAACAAGTGGAATCAGACAACAGATATCACATTGCCAACAAACGGCTCTAACCTGTTTACACTTGCAAGTGGTTGGGACGGTATAAGTGGTACTTGGTCAACAAAATAATCAAATATCAGATTTTAATTTAAAGTTATAATTTAATTATCTATCCTCTGCAATAGGTTTAACAGCCTTGTTGCAGGGGATTTTTCTTTGTAATACTGAACACCATTTAAAAACAGGAAATAATCCAGTTTCTAGCAGTAATACTTTTAATCGTGTCAGCCGAAAGTGAACATATAGTATTACAGAGTCTATCAACAACTTTAGCGAGGGTAGAAAATATTTCATTTCTAAACCCTCGCTTTCTTATTTCTTTCCAAATTTGTTCAATAGGATTCATTTCAGGGGTGTAAGGTGGTATAAAAACAAGTTTAATATTTTCAGGAATTTTTAACGCTTTAGCTTTGTGCCAAGCAGCTCCATCACATACTAAAATTATTTTGTCAGTAGGATATGTTGTTGATAAGTGATCTAAAAACACATTCATACAATCCGTGTTACAATATGGCATTATTAGAAAACAGCTTTCACCTGTTAGTGGTTCAACTGCACCATAAGCATAGCGATATTCTCTAATATGATGACAAGGTACTAATGGTCGTATTCCTGTTTTACACCAACAATATTTAGGTTTGTTTATACGACCAAATCCTGCTTCGTCTTGAAACATTAAACGAATTGTTGAATCTCTGTTAATAACTTTTTCTTCCTCTATAATTTGCTTAATTTTTTTGAGGCGTCTATAGCCTCTTCACTCGCTTTTTTAGGATGTTTACTTCGTGGCATTACTTTTCTCCAGTTATGTCTATGTAATACACGATAAATCTGTTCGTTACTTATACTATGTCCTACTTTTTCTATATACTCTTTTTTTATTTCGCTTACTTCTACTATTTGTCCTTTTTCTGCTTGAATAAGGTATTTTGATAAGAATTGCTCTTCTTCATCGAATTTCATATTTCTATGATTACCTATTCTTTTTTTGGCTAACAAAGCTTCTACTCCGCCTTTTGCATAACTACTTACCCAACTACTTACCACTCGGTATGTTGTATCTAGCTTTTCTGCTATTTCCTGATTTTTCATTCCTTCTCCACGTAGTTGTACTGCATGAAGTCTTTTGTCTACTTTTTTATCTTTTATGCTTTTTCTTAGTTCTTTTATCTTTTTTGTTTCTTCTTCACTTATTTTGTATTTTTTAGGCATATATCATCACCTTTTTTATTATACCAGATGTTTGTTTTCTTTTCTATAGTTTAAATGGTGTTTAGTATGAAAATTGTTCCTGCAAAAGTGACAGTTGTAGAGCACAAAAAGGCTGTATATGTATGCAAAAATTGCGATAAAAACGGAATTGAAA
>JBGUUL010000013.1:0-34810 GCA_045133515.1 Ruminococcus sp. | reverse complement strand
TGAGCCTCTGTTAAGTGTCTTTGCTGTTGCATTTAGCTTAACTGCTGTTACAGGCTGTTTTACAGTTACCTTGCACTGTGCATACTTCTTAGAACCGTCATTTGCTGTTGCTCTGATGTATGCTGTACCCTTTGCCTTTGCTGTTACAACACCTGTTGATGTAACTGTTGCAATCTTGCTGTTTGTTGTTGTCCACTTAACAGTCTTGTTTGATGCATTACTTGGACTAACTGTAGCCTTTAGTGTAAACTTGCTGCCTCTGTTAAGTGCCTTTGATGTGTAATTTAGCTTAACTGATGTTACCTTAACAACAGGCTTTGTTGTCGGCTGTGGAGCAGTTGTTGCTGTTGTAGCTGTAGTTGCAGTAGTTGCTGTTGTAGCTGTTGTTGGTTTTGTTGTAGGCTTAGTTGTAGGCTTTGTAGTAGGTTTTGTTGTTGGCTTTGTTGTTGTTTCAGGAGCCTTAACCTCAACAGTGATTCTCTGACTTGCTCTTTCATTTAGCTTGTCGTTTTCATCAAGAAGTGAAACAGAATCTGTATCGTGGATTGCTTCCCAATTTGAAGCAACCTCTGTTGCGCCTGCCTTTGCAACAGTGAACTTTGCTACTGCAAAAACCTTTTCTGTTGTAAAGTCATATGGGTTGCTGAAGCAAGAGCCAGAATGATAAACATAACCTGCGTGAGTTGTGTTGTACATAACGCCTTCGCTTGTGCTTGGCATTTCAAAGCTCTCAAGCTTAAGAACTGTAGAGTCAAATGTAAGATTGCCCTGGAAGTCCTCAATTGTCTTGTCTGCCTTTAGGTAAACGCTAACTGTTGCTGTGTCACCCACATTTGCAGACTGTCCGTTGATTGTTGCTGTGGTATCTGCGCTAACGGAAGCAACGCCAACTGTTACCATTGTCAGAGCCATCACAAATACCATTGCGATAGATATTACTTTTTTCATATTTTCCTCCTTAGGGGGTTATTTTTCCAGGCATTAGTAACATTTCACCTAAGACCAGTTATTCCTAATTAAAGAGTTCTAACCTTAACTACGCAGTCACACTGAACGTCAGAGGACTTTGCGTTGTCAATAATTGTGTAGCTATAGTCACCTCTTACAGCTGTTACTGCATCGTCACTGCCACACATTTCCTTTAGCTTTTCTGTGTCTGCACAGCCCTTTGCAATAACACAAACTCTTGTGCCACCTGTTCTTTCCTTAGTAAGGCAAGGTAGGTTTACGGAGTTTACAATGTTACCGTTTTCAAGATAATCCTTGATTTCATCAGCAGCCATCATTGCGCAGTTGTCTTCGCTTTCAGGAGTTGATGCGCCAAGGTGTGGCATTGCAATAACGCCTTCTTCACCAAGAATATCATCAGTTGCAAAGTCAGTAACATAAGCACTCATTTTGCCACTCTTGAGAGCAGAAAGAATGTCAGCAGAAACTACAAGACCGTCACGGCTATAGTTGAGAACTCTAACTCCGTCCTTCATTTTTGCGATTGTTTCGCTGTTAATCATACCACGAGTACCGTCATTAAGTGGAACGTGTACTGTGATGTAGTCAGCCTCTGCATAAACTTCATCATTTGTGTCAACAACCTTGCAGTCAACAAGCTTTGCCTTGTTTTCTTCGCTAAGGAATGGGTCACAGCCAACAACCTTCATACCAAGGGCAGTTGCAACATTTGCAACCTTGATACCAATAGCACCAAGACCAACAACACCAAGTGTTTTACCCATAATTTCTGGACCTGCAAAGTTTGACTTGCCCTTTTCAACCATTTTTCCAACCTGGTCGCCGTTACCCTTGAGGGAGTTTGCCCAAGCAATGCCCTGGTTAATTTTTCTTGATGACATAAGAAGGCCTGCAACAACAAGCTCCTTAACTGCATTTGCGTTTGCACCTGGAGTATTGAAAACTGCAATACCCTTTTCTGCACAGTCAGAAATTGGAATGTTGTTTACACCTGCACCTGCTCTTGCAATAGCAAGGAGGCTCTCAGGCATAGCTGTGTCGTGCATAGATGCTGAACGAACAAGAACTGCATCTGGATTTGCACATTCATCAGAAACGGCGTAGTTTTCGCCAAGTCTATCTGTACCACACTTGGCAATCTTATTTAAAGTAAGTACATTATACATTGTAATCTTCCCCTATCCTATGTAAAAATTAAGCGTTTTCTTCTTCAAACTTCTTCATAAAGTTAACAAGAGCCTCTACACCCTCATATGGCATTGCGTTGTAGATAGATGCTCTCATACCACCAACGGAACGATGACCCTTGATGTTTACGAAACCAGCCTTTGTTGCCTCTGCAACAAACTTTGCGTCTAAGTCCTTATCGCCTGTTACGAAAGGTACATTCATAAGGCTTCTATCCTCTGGAACAACTGTACCCTTAAAGAGCTTTGAGTTGTCAAGGAAGTCGTAAAGTAGCTTTGCCTTCTTTTCGTTTAGTTCCTTCATTTTATCAAGGCCACCAACCTCGTTCTTAATCCACTCAAGAACAAGCTTTGCAATATAAATAGTGTAGCAAGGTGGTGTGTTGAAAAGTGAATCAGCATCTGCGTGTGTTTTGTAGTTAAACATTGTTGGAGTAATATCCATAGCGTTGCCGATAAGGTCCTCACGGATAATAACGATTGTAAGACCGGCTGGAGCAAGGTTCTTCTGTGCACCTGCAATAAGGCAACCAAATTTGCTAACATCAATAGGCTCACTCATAATGCAGGAAGAAATATCTGCAACTAGTGGAACATCACCTGTGTCTGGTAGCTCGTGATAAACTGTGCCGTAGATTGTGTTGTTCATACAAATGTAGAAGTAGTCGGCATCCTTTGTGAAAGTTTCCTTGTCAAGCTTTGGAATGTAAGAGAATGTCTTATCCTCAGAAGATGCTACAACATTAACCTCACCATATCTTGAAGCCTCTTTCATAGCCTTCTTTGCCCACTGACCTGTAACAACATAGTCAGCCTTGCCACTCTTTGTCATAAGGTTCATTGGAACTGCTGTAAACTGAGAAGAACAGCCACCCTGTAGGAAAAGCACCTTGTAGTTATCAGGAATGTTCATTACCTCTCTCATTAGCTTTTCGCAATCCTTGATAATTCCGTCAAATTCCTTACTTCTGTGGGACATTTCCATTACGGACTGACCACAACCCTGATAATCAAGCATTTCTGAAGCTGCCTTCTTTAAAACTGACTCAGGTAGCATTGATGGACCTGCTGAAAAATTATATACTCTTGACATTGTAATTATCTCCTTATCTATCATAACTGTAAACCTTAAAAGGTTATATACATAAATTATAGTACTTTAATAAAGTAAAGTCAATGACTAATTACTTAAGTTTCATTTCTCCGATAACTGACTTAAGGTCATCCCTCATACGGATAGCCTCTCTCCTTGCTGCCTTAGCATAATCCTTAGGGTCAAGACCCTCCTCTTTTTGCCAAGCACACATAATTCCTCTTGAAGAATTAACAACTGCGCCAATGCCGTTTTCATCAAAAGCACCCTGACAATCCTTTGCGCCACCACCCTGTGCGCCATAGCCTGGAACAAGGAAGAATGTGTTTGAAAGGGACTGACGAAGTTCAGTAAGCATTTCAGGATATGTTGCACCAACAACTGCGCCAACACCACTGTAGCCATATTTACCAGGTAGCTCCTGACCCCATTCTTCACACATAGAGCCCATTTTCTGATATACTGTTTCGCCACCCTCAAGCTCAAGGTTCTGTAGTTCCCCTGAAGATGGGTTTGAAGTTTTTACAAGAACAAAAATTCCCTTGTCCTTATCCTTGCATATTCCAAGTAAAGGAGCAATTCCGTCTGTTCCAAGATAGCCGTTTACTGTAAGGGCATCTCCGGAGAAGGCATCCTCCTTTGCACCGTCAATATCAGTTGTGCCAAGGTGAGCTGTAGCATAGGCCTCCATTGTTGTGCCAATGTCGTTTCTCTTACCGTCTGTAATTACAAACATACCCTTTTCCTTTGCGTATGCAATAGTTTCAACAAGAGCCTTTACACCCTGCCAACCATACATTTCGTAGTAAGCTGCCTGTGGCTTAACAGCAGGAACAATGTCGCAAAGCTCATCAATAAGACCCTTATTATAGGTAAGAATAGCATCAGCTGCACCCTCTAAGGTTTTGCCATACTTCTTAAAGCTTTCCTCCTTAATATAGTCAGGAATGAAAGCCATTTTTGGGTCAAGTCCTGCTACTGTAGGATTCTGCTTTTCAACAATTTTTTCTATAAGTCTATCAAATGACATAACAATTCTCCTTATTAAACTCCGTAGGTTTTTCTATACTCTTTCATAGCCTCAAGGTGTTCCTTGCCCTCAACAACTCCGTCCTCAATAGCCTTGATAATATCGTCCATTGTAACAACAGAATGTACCTTAATGCCAAATTCTTCTTCAACTTCTTGAACAGCTGACTTTACGCCACCCTTGCCGATTTCCATTCTATCAACTGAGATAACCATATCAGTAACCTTTGCGTTGCAAATGCCCTTGATTTTCTCCATTGATTCACGAAGCGCCTTGCCAGAGGTGATAACATCATCAACAAAAATCAGAGTATCATTCTCCCCAAACTGATAACCGATAATCATACCACCCTCACCGTGGTCCTTAACTTCCTTTCTGTCAAAGCAGTAGTTAAGGTCAATACCAAACTTGCTGTAAAGGGTAATACCTGTAGCTATTGCAAGGGGAATACCCTTGTAAGCAGGGCCGAAAATTGCGTCACCCTTAATTTTATTTTCGTTAATACATTCTGCGTAAAATTCACCAAGTTTACTAATCTGTGAGCCTGTTTTGTAGTTACCTGTATTGATGAAGTATGGCGAAAGTCTGCCACTTTTAAGTGTGAATTCTCCAAAGCGAAGAATTCCACCCTCTACCATAAACTTAATAAATTCCTCTTTGTAAGTTAATGCTGTACTACTCATTTTTATTCTCCTTTTTTATATATCCTGAAAAACAAGCTCACCGCCAAGGTAGGTTCTTGTAACCTTACCTGTAAGCTCCATACCCTTAAATGGTGTATTTTTGCTTTTTCCGTGTAGCTTATCTCTATCTACTGTCCATTTCTTGTTTACATCCACAAGGGCAAAATCAGCATCTGCTCCAACCTTAATTTCACCTGCGTTAATTTTAAGGATTTTTGCAGGGGTACTACTCATAAGCCTTGCAATATCCATAAGGCTAAAGTCACCTTTGTGATAAAGCTCTGTAAGTGTTGCAGAAAGGCTGGTTTCCATACCGATTGAACCATTAGGTGCTTTTTCAAAATCAGCCTTATCCTCCTCTGTATGAGGGGCGTGGTCAGTTGCAATACAGTCAAGGGTACCGTCCTTAAGACCCTCAATAATTGCAAGTCTGTCCTCCTCTGTTCTTAGAGGTGGGTTCATTCTGTAATCTGCGTCCCTTTTTTCAAGGACATCCTCTGTAAGAGTGAAGTAGTGAGGTGCAGTTTCTGCTGTTACCTTAACACCACGAGCCTTTGCCTGTCTGATGATTTCAACAGAGGATTTTGTACTTACATGGCAGATATGCACAGGCACATTGTTTTCCTCTGCAATATCAATTTCCCTTTGAGTTCCCTTGTCCTCGGCTGAATTTGGAATACCCTTTATTCCAAGCTTTTGTGACATTTTGCCCTCATTGATTTTGCCACCCTCTGCAAGAGCCAAATCCTCACAGTGGGCAACAACAGTCATACCCAAATTTGGTGCTGCCTTCATAGCTCTTGCCATAATTTCCCTGTCAAGGACAGGGCGACCATCGTCAGAAAGTCCAATGGCACCGGCTTTTCTAAGGGCAACAAGGTCAGTTGCCTCCTGGCCCTTTAGTCCTGTAGTAATTGAGCCTGCAATATACACCCTTGCCTTTGCTTTTTTTGCCTTTTCCTTTATATAGTTGATAACTCCTGCGTTATCAATGGTTGGGTTTGTGTTTGGCATACAAAGCAAGCTGGTAACGCCACCTGCCACAGCTGCATTTGTACCGGTAATTATATCCTCCTTATCAGTCTGCCCTGGGTCACGGAGGTGAACATGCAAATCAACAAGTCCCGGGAAGGCAACTAAGTCTGTTCCGTCCACAACCTCTGTACCACTATCAGCCCTAAAGGGTTCTGAAAACTTACCGTGTTTTACATAGAGGTTTGTAACTTCATCCCTGTTATTTTCAGGGGAAATCACCCTTACATTTTCGATAATTAGCTTACTGTTAATAATAATCACCCTCAGAATTTTCTGCCTTTATTTCTGTCTTTATTTCTATCTTTTCTGTTTCTGTTTTTATCATCAAGGAATTTTTCGTGGTTAAGCTTTTCCTTGCCAAATTCCTCTGTTTCGCTGTAGGCATCCTCTGTAGTATATTTTTCTTCTTGGCTATGAGCCTCTTTAATGAGAGTTCTCTCAATTTCATCAATATTTATAGAGGACTCCATACCGTCAACTCCGTCAAAGAAAGCATCAGGCCTTTCTGCTCCTGTGGCAGTGTTTCTGTTCTTTCTTGAAATCTCAGCCTCTCTGCGAGCCTTTCTGTCACTTCTATAAAGCTCGTCATCATATTTTTTCAGACGGTTCTGCCTTTTTTTCTTCCTTATTGTATTATAGATAATTATTGCCACAATAATCACTGCAAGTACAGTGCCGATTACAATTATAAAGGTCACAATGGTGCTGTCAAAAAAGCTCTTTTCCTTTTCCTCAAAACGGAGCTTTTGGAGAACAGTAGTCATAAACTCCTTGTCATCCTCATCAATCTCCCCATCATTTGACTGTAATGTAAAGTGGATGTACATTCCGTTTACAAGGGTATCAGCCTTTGTAACATAGAGGGTTTTGTCGTCCTTTGGGGTGTTAATAATTGAGTCAAAGAAAATTACACCGTTGTAGGTATCCATAGAACAGCTTTGGCAGTATTCATCCTCAGTGAATTTTTCCTTAATCTGATTTAGCTGATTTTCATCAAGGGTGTTGTAGTTATCCACCTTTTGACTGTTCTCATCCTTATCCATAGAAACGGTGAAAACCTGTTTGCCGTCTTGAGAAAACCCCTGTAGGTAAATTCCGTATTCCTGAAAGTTGGCAACACTTTTGCTATGACGCTTGTAAACCTCGTCATTAGTTGACAAATTCCTTGTAATAACATCCATATATGTAGGTAGTGTTACAGATACCTTTAGCTCATCAATGGAATAGCTATGCTCCACCTCTGCAAAGGCTGGTGTAACGGAAAACAGAAAAAGAATTACTGCAAGAACATTACACAAAGCAATTCTTATAGATTTATTTTTCATTTCAATCTCCTGTTAAAAATTTATAGTTAAATTTATACATATTACATTATACCCTTTTTCAAAGAAAATTACAAGACCAAAGGTACTAATATCTGTTGTTTTTAAAATTTATAAGTGGTATAATAACTATTATGAAGTGTATAGCTAAAAATAAAACCATAAACAATTTAATAGAAAAGCTACGCCTTGGAGTGCTGACAGGTAATGAGCTAAAGATTTTTGCCCTTATTACTATGACTTTGGACCACATTGGATTACAGCTTATGGACAATTATCTGCCTTTCAGAATAATCGGCAGGCTTGCCTTTCCTATTTTTGCCTTTATGGTTGCAGAGGGGTGTCGATACACAAGGAACAGGCTGAAATATTTACTTATGATTTTAGTCTTGGGAGCTGTGTGTCAGGTTTTCTACACAGGGGTAACAGGCAAGTGGGATATGAACATATTTATCACACTTTCCATTTCCATTCTAATAATATACGCCCTTGACTTTGCAAAGGAAAGTGCAGACTACCTTTCCTTTACTGTGCCCTTACTTATTATCTGTATGGCACTATTTGTATCCACAATTCTGCCTGATATGTATAAGGGTAGCACCTTTAAAATCGACTATGGATTTTTCGGTATTATGCTCCCTGTTACAGCTTATATTTCCAAAAATAGAACTACCAGATTACTTTTCTTTGGAGCAGGACTGCTATTGCTTTCCTTTGACCTTAAGCATATACAGTGGTGGGGGCTGTTAGCCCTTATTCCCCTTGCTCTCTATAACGGAAAAAGAGGCAAGCATAAAATAAAGTACTTTTTCTATACATATTATCCAATGCATCTTGTGGCAATTTATGCCATTAGTGAACTACTATAACTAAAATAATTTGAGGTGAAATATGGGACCATATTTTTATACAGTAAAGAAGATTTCCGGTGACTACGCATACCTTATGCGTACAGACATAGAGGACAATGAGCTTATGCAGGTGGCTATGGCACTTTTGCCACAGGACATTGACGAGGGAACTAACCTTAAATGGGAAAACCTTATTTACACAACTGTTGACTAAAAAGTAATAACTAATGTATAATAAACAAAAAACTTCGTGAGGTTACTATGACTAAGAGAGGAAAATTCGCAATAAAGCTTGCTAAGCTTGTGGCAAAGATATGCCTTAAAATGGGCAGACAGGGCGTTACCTGGGCAGGACTTATTGCAAGAAAAATCGAACCAAACATTCTAAAGCTACTTTCCGACCAAATCAGAGAAAAGGTGTATATTGTATGTGGAACAAATGGAAAAACCACCACAAACAATATGCTCTGCACCACTTTGCAGGCACAGGGTAAAAAAGTTATCTGCAACAGGACAGGCTCAAATATGCTTAACGGTGTTGTATCGGCTTTTGTCCTTGCTACACAGGATGATTGCTCCTTAGATGCCGACTATGCTTGTATTGAAATTGACGAGGTTTCAACAAAAAGGGTTTTACCAACTCTCAAGCCTGACTATATGGTGCTGACAAACATTTTCCGTGACCAGCTTGACCGTTACGGAGAAATTGACATTACCATTGACATTTTGTCACAGTCCATAGCTATGGCACCAAATATGACTCTTGTTATAAACGGTGACGACCCACTTTCCCTTTCACTTGCAAAGAAAAGTGGCAACACCTTTATTACCTATGGTATTAGCGAAAAGGTATTTGATGCAGATGAGGATGCCGAAATTCGCGAGGGCAGATTCTGCGCTATGTGTGGTGCAAAAATGCACTACAACTACTACCACTACAGTCAGCTTGGGGACTATGAGTGCCCTAAATGTGGCTTTAAAAGGCCAGAAATTGACTACCCTGCCACCAACATTCATCAAGGCGACTACCTTTCATTTACTGTTGAGGGTAAAGACATCAGCGCAAAATACAAGGGCTTTTACAACATCTACAACATCCTTGCTGTTTATGCTGTGGCAAGTCATTCCGGTGTGGATATGAAGGGCTTTCAGAAAATGCTTGATAACTTCAACCCAGAAAACGGAAGAATTGAACATTTTGACATTAAGGGTACTGATGTGGAGCTTAATCTTGCTAAAAATCCAGCAGGATTTAATCAGAACATAAACGCAGTTATGGCTGACCCAAAGGATAAGGACATTATCATTCTTATTAACGACAGAGACCAGGACGGAAACGATGTTTCCTGGCTATGGGATGTTGACTTTGACCAGCTTGGCGACTCAAGTATAAAATCAATTACAGTTAGTGGTATTCGCTGTCAGGATATGAGGTTAAGGCTAAAGTATGTTGACATTCATTCAGATTTGGAGCCTGATATTAAAAAGGCTATTGAAAATAAAATCGAAAACGGAGTTAAAAACCTCTATGTCCTTGTAAACTACACAGGACTTTACAGTACAAGGAATATTCTCAAGAGAATGGAGGGTGAGCAGTAATGAAAATCGTTATCGGACATCTTTTTCCCGACCTGCTGAATCTCTACGGCGACAGAGGCAATATTCAGTGTATGGTGCAAAGGCTAAAGTGGAGAGGAATTGACGCACAGGTAAAGGCATACACCATTGATGATGAAATAAACTTCCACGACCTTGACATTGTCCTCCTTGGTGGTGGCTCAGACAGGGAGCAGATGCTTGTTTGCAACAGGCTAAAGGAGATTAAAGAGGAATTTAAAAGATATGTGGAAAATGACGGTGTGGTAATTGCCATTTGTGGTGGTTATCAGCTACTTGGTGAGTACTACGAAACCGACCAAGGAAAAATTGAGGGTCTGGGCATTGTGGATATGTACACAGTCCAGGAAAAGGGCAGACTCATCAACAATATTTTCCTAAAGAGTCACCTTTTTGATATGCCAATAGTCGGCTTTGAAAATCACGGTGGCAGAACCTATATAAAGGACAATCAGCCTTTGGGCAAGGTGGTTTTTGGCAAGGGCAACAACGGAAAAAGTGGTTACGAGGGTGTTGTGTACAAGAATGTTATCGGCACTTATCTTCACGGACCATTACTTCCAAAGAACCCACAGCTCTGCGATTATCTGCTGAAAAAAGCACTTGAAAGAAAGTACGGCACAGGCAAGGTTAATTTGCAACCACTTCCTGATGTTGAAGAAAAGGAAGCTAACAAGTACATTGTAGATAGATATTCCGATAAGATAGAGAACTTTAAGGAAAAAATAAGAAAGCTGATATAGTAAAAACGGACAATCCTTTTGGACTGTCCGTTTTCGTTTTTCATTTAGAATATTAAATACAATAAAGATTAGTTTCCCAGCAAGGTATATATGGATGATGTCGCATATAAATTTTGTAGTTTGGGTTAAGGCGATTCAGCATAAGTGGTAGCTTGTAAATATCAGAGCATCTGTGGTAACAGGCAACATTCAGCTTAGGCTTTTTCTCTGCCAACAGCTCGCTTCCACCTGAAAGTGCCACAAATTCAGCACCCTCAATATCCATTTTTATATAGGTGAACGCCCTCTCCTTTGCAAGGGTGTTAATGCAGGTTACCTGTGTAAGAATTCCCTCCCTATCTATTGAAGACCCCTTGCCTTTGTCAAGGGTAAAGGGAATTTCCGTATCCTGAATCCACACACCCATATTGAGAAGATTTGTATTTTCCATATCACCCTTTGCCTCAAGTAGCTTACTGTAGGTTTTAGGGTCGGGCTCAATGGCTGTTATGCTCCTGTACTGATTGCAGGTGTATTTAAGAAATTCATCAATGGTGTCGCCTCTGTAGGCCCCTAAATCAAGGTAATCCTCCTGGGAAGTAAGGTTAAGAATCTTAAAAGCATCATCCTTACTGCACTCCATATCAAAGAGGTACTTTAGCTCTCCTGTAAACTGGAAGTAGCACATATTCCTAAAGGTTTCCTTTGATTTTTCGTCAGCCATAAGGTCGTATGCCATCATAATCTCTGTTCCGTTTTTCATAAGGTATCCCCTGTTGAAAACACTTGAGCCTGTTACAGGCACACTTGGAACCAGAACTGTGTATTCTTGACTTAGCCTTTTGATATTTTCCATAACCTCTGGTCTGTTTGAGCCAAAGGTAATGAGAATAACAAAATCCTCCAATTCCTCCTTGTGTTGAGAAAGAGTTTTAACTGTAAAGTCGTGGAACTTCTGCCCTCTTACAAATTCATCAGATGCCATAATTCCGTCAACTTTAATATTAAGCAGCTGGAACTCCTTTAGCACCCTGTCTGCACCGTCACCCATACCATAAAGAACAATGGGTCTTTCCTCATTCATCAGCTTTTCCCAAACAGATTTTTCCTTTAACAATTCCTTAATCATAGCAAACCTCGACAAATTCTTACTCTTTATTCTTATTTTATCAACTAAGAACTATGTAGTCAATAACTATCAATAAAAATTTCCACACAACCTTTTTTATATCATCACATTTATTTCACCAAAAAAACACTTTATCGCTTTAAAATGAAAATACAGTAACGAGAAAATTCAAGGAGGTCAAACTGTGTACATTATTAAAAACGCCCTTAGAAACATTTTTAGAAGCAAGGGCAAAAATCTACTTATTATGATACTGGCACTTGTAATCGCCTTTTCGGCCTGTATCGCTCTTTCAATAAGGCAATCAGCAGAAAAGGCAAGGGAAAGCACTATGGCAGATATGGAAATAACAGCCAACATCTCCATAGACAGAAGCCAGATGATGAAACAGGCAGGAGAAAACGGAAATCCTGAAAACAGCAGAGATAATATGAAGTCTGCTCTACAGAATATGCAGGAGCTTTCTATTGAAGAAATGGAGAGCTACGCAGAATGTGAAAGTGTAAAGGACTTTTACTACACACAATCTGCTTCTTTAAATGCAGGTGGTTCTTTGGAGCCTGTTGACAGCAGTGTAGAAGATACAGAGGAAAGCTCACAGCAAAGCACCAAGCAAAACACACCACCAGATGGTATGCCTACAGGTGGAGAAAACACAGGTAAGGGTGGCCCTATGATGCGTGGTGGTATGGGGAGCCAAGGTGACTTTACAGTAGTTGGCTACAGCAGTGAAAAGGCTATGACAGATTTTGTTAGTGGCGCATCAAAGATTACAGACGGCACAAAGTTTGATGACAACTCCTCTGACAAAAACTGCCTTATTAGTGATGAACTTGCAACTCTTAACTCACTATCTGTAGGTAGCACCATTACCCTTGAAAATCCAAATAATGAGGATGAAACAGTAAAGTTTAAGGTTGTTGGCATCTACACAAGTACATCTGACAATGACAGTCAGATGATGGGCTTTAATGCCTCTCAAGACAAGGCAAATCAGATTTACACAAGCTATAGCTGTCTTAACTCTATAATTACGGATTCAGAGAAAAATGCCACAACCTCTACAGATGAAAACACAGGTATGACAATGAGCTCTGCTATTCGTGGTCAGTCAAACGGTACATATGTGTTTGACAGCATAGAGAACTACGAAAAGTTTGAAGATGAGGCAAGGGCAAAGGGTCTTTCTGAAGAATACACTGTACAGTCAAATGATGTTGCACAGTTTGAAAGCTCCCTTGTTCCTCTGGAGAACCTAAGCTCCTTTGCAGGTTGGTTCTTGGTAATCATACTAATTATCGGTGGAATTATCCTTGTGGTGTTCAATATGTTCAACATAAGGAACAGAAAGTACGAAATCGGTGTCCTTACTGCCATTGGTATGAAAAAGGGGAAGGTGGCTCTACAATTCCTTATTGAAACCTTTGCAGTAACCTTTATTGCCATTATCCTTGGCACAATAATCGGTGCTTGTAGCAGTGTGCCTGTTACTAATGCTCTCCTTGAAAATCAAGTTAGCAGTGTTCAGTCACAGGAACAGCAGGTTGAAGAAAATTTTGGCAGAGATATGGAAAAAGGCAACAAGGCTATGCCTATACCTAATGAAGAAAGCTACATTGACTCTGTAAGCTCTGCAACTGATTTTGTGGTGGTGCTAAAGCTAATGCTCATAGGTCTTGGACTTACCATAGTCAGCTCACTTGCCTCTGTAATATTTGTAATGAGGTATGAGCCACTAAAAATTCTGTCACAACGAGATTAGGAGGAGAAATTATGGCAATATTACAGCTTGAAAATGTGTGTTATTCCTATGACAGCAAGAAAATAGCTGTCCTTGACAATATAAATTATGAATTTGAAAACGGAAAAATCTATGCCATTACAGGCAGAAGTGGAGCTGGAAAAACCACCCTGCTCTCCCTGCTTAGTGGTCTTACAAACCCCACCTCTGGAAGAATCCTTTACAAGGGCAAGGATATTGCAAAGGAGGACAAATACAAATACAGAAGTAACGCAGTGGGGGTTATTTTCCAAAGCTTTAATCTTCTTACCAATTTAACAGCAGTAGAAAATGTTGTGCTTTCAATGGATATATCAAAACAGAAATACCATAACAAAAAGGAAATGGCAATCTCTCTGCTAAAAAAGGTAGGTCTTGAGGATACGGAGATCAACCGTCCTGTGCTAAAGCTTTCTGGTGGTCAGCAACAGCGTGTTGCTGTGGCAAGGGCTCTTTCCTACAACCCTGAAATTATACTTGCCGACGAACCCACAGGCAACCTTGACCCTGAAACTCAAGATGAAATTATGGAGATTTTCAGCCTTCTTGCAAAAGAGGAAAACAGGTGTATAATCATTGTTACCCATTCTCCTGATGTGGCAAAGCGTAGCGACATTAACTATCAGCTACAGCCAATAAGAAAGAAACAGTAATGTAAACGCAACACCTCAATTTTTGAGGTGTTGTTTTTTTCTGCCTTTATGGTATAATTGCCTTAAAAACAATAGGGGTAAAGCTATGGAAAAGATACTTATAATTGAGGACGACAGGGATATAAACAACTTAATAAAGGAGGTTTTGTGTAAGGAGGGGTATATTTGCACTCAATCCTTTACCGGAACAGAGGGAATTATGAAAGTGGCAAGTGAAAAATACAGCCTTATTCTTCTTGATCTTATGCTACCAAACCTTAACGGAGAAATGATACTGCCTGAAATTCGCAAAATCTGCTTAACTCCTGTAATTGTTATGTCGGCAAAAACCTCTGTTGACAGCAAGGTGAATATTTTGACTATGGGTGCTAACGATTATATCACTAAGCCTTTTGATATTGCTGAATTTGTTGCAAGAGTTAAGGTTCAGCTAAGAACAAGCAACTCACAAAAGAAAAAGGAGTCAAAGCTTACATATAAGGATATTGAGATTGACAGTAGCTCCTTTACAGCCCTATGCAAGGGTAATAACCTTAGCCTTACAAAGCACGAGTTCAAAATACTTGAGCTACTTATTAAAAATCCAAAAAGGATATTTTCAAAGCAAGATATATACGACTATGCTTGGGATGATATTTATATCGGCGAGGACAAAACCGTCAATGTTCACATCAGTAACCTTAGGAAAAAGCTAAGGGAGGTTTCCTCAGAAGAATACATTGAAACTGTATGGGGTATGGGATTTAAACTTCTTTAACTTTTCTTAAACCTTTCTTTGCGATTTTTTTAAATTCTGACTATATAATTAGTTGTAACAGGAAAGGAGTAGAATTATGGAAAGTATTTTGACAACCTCAAGCATTACAAAAACCTATAAAAAGGTTAATGCCGTAAACAACATTAGCATTAACATAAAGCAAGGGGATATATACGGCTTAGTTGGTAGAAACGGAGCCGGTAAAACAACCCTTATGAGAATGATTACAGGACTTGCAAGTCCAAGCTCCGGCGACTACAAAATCTTTGGACAGCTACCAAAGGAAAACAAGGATGTTCTAAAAAGGGTAGGTTGCCTTATTGAAGAACCAGGTGTATATCCTGATATGACGGCAAAAGAAAACCTACATCAAAAGGGTATCCTTTTGGGCATCAAGAAAAAAGGCTATGAGGAAAGCTTACTTGACCTTGTTGGTCTTGGTGATGTAGGCAACAAAAAGGTAAAGCAGTTTTCTCTTGGTATGAAGCAAAGGTTGGGTATCGCCCTTGCCCTTGTAGGAGAACCTGATTTACTCATACTTGATGAACCAATAAACGGTCTTGACCCACAGGGTATTGCTCAAGTGAGGGATATGATTATAAAGCTAAACAAGGAAAGGAATATTACATTTCTAATTTCAAGTCATATCCTTGAGGAGCTTTCAAAAATCTGCACACGCTTCGGTTTCCTTAACAAGGGTTTTCTGGTAGAGGAGGACACAGCAGAGGAGCTTTATGAAAAGTGCAGAGATTATGTGGTAATCAAAACAGAAACACCGGAAAAAGCCTGTACTGTACTTGACAGCCTTGACATTAAAAACTACAAGGTTGTTGAAAGAAATACTATTAAGGTCTTTGAGAGAATTGAGGACACTGCCTTGATGAACACAGCTCTTGTAAAGTTCGGTATTGAGGTAAAGGAAATTCACCTTGAGGGCGCATCCCTTGAAGAATATTTCTTAAAAATTACAGGAGGTAATGAACAATGATTAGGATTATTAAAAAGGATTTAAACCTTCTATTTCATTCAAAGAGCTTTTACTTTGGCTTTATCTTTTTAACAGGCTTCTCATTTTTAATACCATATGCCGCCATTTCTTTTGAACCGTCAGATTCATATGACCCATTCTTTGTGTCGTGGTCAACAATAATCTTTATCACCACTATACTTTGCACATCAATCTTTGGACTTACTATAATCAACAAAGAGAACAAACAAGGCTTTATCAAAAATGTTGCCGGTATGTTTTCAAACAGAGGTCTTTTTGCAATTTCAAAGTTTATCACTATAACAATAGCAGTAATTTTATGGATAGTTTTCGGTCTTTGTGCATCTATCCTTACAACTCACCTTTTTGCAGACAATATCGCTTACACCGACTTTAGTCACTTTGTATATATGAGCCTTTTAGGTATTCTTCTCAATGTGTCAACAATTTCTGTGATGATTTTCCTAACTGTACTAACAAGAAGTAGTATCCCAGGAGTTGTTGCAGGTATCATCATCTGTACCAATGTGTTCCAAATATTATTAAGTGGTATAAACTACTTAGCTAACAAGATTTTTGGTGCAGATAATCTTGCCATTGAAAAGTTTATCCCCTATGAGAATATTTCCCTCCTTGGCTATGAACCTGCAAATGATGATGCTTTAAGAGCGATTATTGTGGCAATAATTTTTATTGTGGTGTTCAACATACTTTCAGTTATTGTTTCCAATAAAAGGGATATTAAATAAGAGGTGATTATATGCTCATATGGGCAATAATTTCAACAATAGTGGCAGTTGTACTGCTTTTAATACTCATTCAATACAAGCGACAGGTAAAATATACCTGTCGCTGTATCTGCTTTAACCAAAACCATACCACCAATCGCAGACTTCTAAAAAAATCTTTTAAGGATTTGGAAATGCTGAATGAAGAAATTAACAGTCTTCTTAACACTATGGCACAGGCACAGGTGGATTCACAACAAAATGAGGCATACCTTAAGGCAACACTTATAAATCTTTCTCACGATATTCGCACACCCCTTACAAGTCTTAAAGGTTACTTTCAGCTTATGGAAAAAAGTGAAAGCAAAGAGGACAGAGAACGGTATGCAAAAATTATTGAAAGCAGAATTATGAGCCTACAGGATATGCTTGAGGAACTGTTTACCTACGCAAAGCTAAAGGACAAAGATTACGACTTTAAACTTGAAAAAATGGATATGACAAAAGTCTGCTGCGACGTCCTATTTTCCTTTTACGAGGACTTCAAGAAAAAGGGAATTGAGCCTAAAATGAATATTACAGAGGAAAGGCTTTTTGTAAATGGCAACAGAGAAGCACTATCAAGGGCTGTGCAGAATATCGTTAAAAATGCCCTTGTACACGGACTTGGAAATTTTGAAATGAGTCTGCAAAAGGCTGAAAACAGGGCAGTTTTTAGACTTTCTAACAATATTGAAAATCCGGAAAAGGTGGATATAGAAAAAATCTTTGACAGATTTTACAAGGCTGATTCAGCAAGGAGTAAGGTTTCAACGGGACTTGGCCTTTCCATTTCAAAGGAATTAACAGAAAAAATGGGAGGACAAATAAAAGGCGAATTAAAGGGTGATGAGTTTTCCCTTATAATTTCAATGCCTATAATATTGCAATAAAAATTCTTTAGGTGTATAATGGTGCTATTGTAAAAAAATAGGAGTGAAACTATGGTACTGAACATTCTTTTCCAGATACTTCTTCTGGTAGTGGGTTTTCTGCTACTTGTAAAGGGTGCAGATTACTTTGTTGACGGAGTCAGCGATATTGCCAGTCACTTTGGAATTCCTCAAATTATTATCGGTCTTACCATTGTCGCCTTTGGCACATCAGCACCGGAGGCTGCCATTAGCATTACAGCCTCAATTTCTGGCTCAGGTGGTGTTGCTGTGGGTAACATCATTGGCAGTAACATTATGAATGTGTGGCTGATTCTCGGTATTTCTGCTGTGGTGTCCCCAATGGTTGTAAAGAAGAACACCATCCGTTTTGAAATTCCCTTTACAATAGCCATATCAACAATTTTCCTTGTTCTTGGAATGATAAACGACACTCTGCACATTTTCTGTGGTATTATTCTTTGGGTGCTAATGCTCCTTTTCCTTGGCTACCTATTTGTTTCTGCAAGGAAAATTATGAAAAGTGAAAGCTCAAAAATGGCATATGAGGAGCAAGAGAAAAAGCACATCAAAGTACCTCTTACAATACTCATCAGCCTTCTTGGTGGTGTGGCAGTTGTCTTTGGTGCAAATTTGGTTGTTGACTCTGCAACAGAGCTTGCAAAGGTTTGTGGCATTAGTGAAAACATTATCGGTCTTACCATTGTTGCCTTTGGCACTTCCCTTCCTGAGCTTGTTACCTCTGTAACAGCATCAAGAAAGGGCAAAAACGATATTGCAATCGGCAACATTGTTGGTAGTAACATTTTTAACATTCTCTTTGTAGTTGGCACATCTGCCCTCATTAGTCCTGTACCATTTAGCAACAGTTTTATGATTGACGGAATCATTATGATTTTAGCAATTACCACCTTGCTACTATTTACACTTAGAAAGAAACAACTTACCCGAATTGGTGGCATAGCTATGCTTGTGCTTTATGCAGGGTATTTTGGATATTTAATAACACAAATTTAAGGAGATAATAAAATGAAAAATCCAGTAGTTACATTTGAAATGGAAAACGGCAAGGTTTTTAAAGCCGAGCTTTATCCAGAAATCGCACCAAACACAGTTAATAACTTTTTGAGCCTTGTTAACAAGGGCTACTACAATGGTCTTAACTTCCACAGAGTTATCTATGGATTTATGATTCAAGGTGGTTGCCCAGAGGGTACAGGTATGGGCAACCCTGGCTACAGCATTAAGGGTGAGTTCTCAGGCAACGGCTTTAAAAACGACCTTAAGCATACTGAGGGTGTGCTTTCAATGGCTCGTTCTATGATGCCAAATTCAGCAGGTAGTCAGTTCTTTGTTATGCACAAGACAAGCCCACACCTTGACGGTCAGTATGCTGCTTTTGGCAAGGTTATTGAGGGTCTTGAGGTTGTAAACGAAATTGCAGAGGTTGACACCGACTATCAGGACAAGCCACTTGACCCACAGGTTATGAAGTCTGTAACAGCAGAAACCTTCGGTGTGGATTATCCAGAGCCTGAAAAGTGTTGATTTAACCTTTTTTTAGTGATATAATAACCTTAGTGGTTAAACCATAATAAATAATAAATCAAAGCAAAGGCGCACCCACTGGTGTGCCTTTTGTGTTAAGAGGAAGAAAATGGCAAAATATAATCCAAAATCAAAAAAGGCTGATGAGTTTATCTCTGATGAAGAAATCAGAGCAACCCTCAGCTATGCAGAAGAAAACAAGGATAATCTCGCTCTTGTTGATGAGATTTTAGAAAAGGCAAGGCTTCGCAAGGGGCTTAGCCACAGGGAGGCGTCTGTCCTCCTTGCCTGTGAAAATCAGGAAAAAATAGAGGAAATGTACAGCCTTGCACAACAAATTAAAAAGGACTTTTATGGCAATAGAATTGTTATGTTTGCGCCACTATACCTTTCTAACTATTGTGTAAACGGTTGCACATATTGTCCTTATCATATGAAGAACAAGCACATTCCTCGTAAAAAGCTGACACAGGAGGAGGTTAAAAGGGAGGTTATTGCACTACAGGATATGGGCCACAAGCGACTTGCCATTGAGGCAGGTGAGGACCCAAAGAACAACCCTATTGAGTACATTCTTGAGTGCATTGACACAATCTACTCCATTAAGCACAAAAACGGCGCAATAAGGCGAGTTAATGTGAATATTGCAGCTACAACAGTTGAGAATTACCGAAAGCTAAAGGATGCAGGTATTGGCACTTACATTCTTTTCCAGGAAACCTACCACAAGGAAAGCTACCTGAAGCTACATCCAACAGGCCCTAAGCACGATTATAACTACCACACCGAGGCTATGGATAGAGCAATGGAGGGTGGCATTGACGATGTTGGCCTTGGAGTACTCTTTGGATTGGAGCTTTACAAGTATGAATTTGCAGGACTTTTAATGCACGCAGAACATCTTGAGGCTGTATATGGTGTAGGGCCTCACACAATTTCCGTTCCAAGGCTGAAAAGAGCAGATGACATTGACCCTGATGACTTTGACAACGGAATTGATGATGACACCTTTGCAAAAATTTGTGCAATTATCAGAATTGCAGTTCCCTATACAGGTATGATTATCTCCACAAGGGAAAGCCAAGAGGTTAGAGAAAAGGTTATAAAGCTGGGGGTTTCCCAAATTTCAGGTGCATCAAGAACCTCTGTTGGTGGCTACACAGAAAAAGAGCCTCCACACGACACAGAGCAGTTTGATGTTTCCGACAACAGAACTCTTGATGAGGTTGTAAGGTGGCTTATGGAAAGTGGCTACATTCCATCATTCTGCACAGCCTGTTACAGAGAAGGCAGAACCGGTGACAGGTTTATGTCACTTTGCAAGGCTGGGCAAATTCAGAACTGCTGTCATCCAAATGCACTAATGACACTTAAGGAATACCTTATGGACTACGCAAGTCCTGAAACAAGGGAAATTGGGGAAAGGCTCATTGAAAGGGAGCTTGACAACATTCCAAAGGAAAAGGTTAAAGAAGTTTGTAAGGACAATTTGCAGAAAATAGCAAATGGAATCAGGGACTTCCGTTTTTAAGGAATAATCGAGGTAATTATGAACAACACACCAAGAGGAAACAGAGTACACATTGGTTTTTTCGGCAATCGCAACGCAGGAAAAAGCTCCCTTGTCAACGCCTTTACAAGTCAGGAATTGGCTGTTGTGTCCGATGTTGAGGGTACAACCACCGACCCTGTTTACAAGGCTATGGAGCTACTTCCAATGGGGCCTGTTATGATAATTGACACAGCAGGAATTGACGATAGTGGAGTTCTTGGGGAAAAGCGTGTGGAAAAAACCATAGGGGTGCTGAACAAAACGGATATTGCAATCCTTGTGGTGGATGCCACTAAGGATATTACAGACTACGACAGGGAGTTAATCGCTCTTTTTAAGGATAGAAAAATCCCCTACATCATCGCCTACAACAAAGGGGATTTGCAGAGGAAGGTTCACCTTAAAGAAAATGAAATTGTAGTCAGCGCACTTACAAAACAGGGTGTTAATGAATTAAAGGAAAAGGTGGCACATCTTACACAGGACAGTTGCCAAAAGCCCATTGTTAGTGACCTGCTACAGCCAAATGACCTTGTGGTTCTGGTTGTCCCCATAGACTCCTCTGCTCCAAAGGGCAGACTGATTTTGCCACAGCAACAGACCATAAGGGATATACTTGACAGTGGTGCTATGGCTACAGTTTGCAGAGATACTGAACTTGCAGAAACGCTACAAAGTCTTAGCAGAAAGCCAAAAATGGTTATTACCGACAGTCAGGTTTTTGGCAAGGTGAAAAACATTGTGCCAGAAAGTATGCCACTTACCTCATTTTCAATTCTTATGGCAAGGCACAAGGGTTTCCTCACCACAGCTGTTAAGGGTGCAGATGCCATTGACAATCTTCAGGACGGTGACAAAATTCTTATAGCCGAGGGTTGCACCCACCACAGACAATGCGAGGACATTGGCACAGTAAAACTGCCAAAATGGCTCAAGGAATACACAGGCAAGGAGCTACAATTTGAATTTGCAAGTGGCACAGAATTCCCCTTAAACCTTGACTATAAGCTAATTATTCATTGTGGAGGCTGTATGCTAAATGAAAGAGAGGTACTCTACAGAATGAACACCTCTGTAAAAAAGAGAGTTCCCTTTACAAACTACGGAATAGCCATTGCAAAAATGAAGGGCATACTTAAACGCAGTATTGCCCCACTTGGATTATAATAATTTTGGGTTATCAGCTACAATGCCGATAACCCATTTTTTATTCGTAAATATTCTGTTCTTTTTGTAGAGCCTTAATCTTTTTCTTTACCTTATTGCCAAGAACCTTTAAATATATAGTCATACATATAAATGTTATACATAGTATTCCAAATATACTACACAAAACTACCGGCACAATTTGGAAGCCATAGTCCATAATCATAAAGGCTGTTTCTCCGAAGAACATAAAGCAGAAAGGCAGTAGTAGTAAAGAAATAATGATATACATTACAAAGCACTTGTTATAAAAACTACCAATGATTTTATTGCTCTTGATTTTCTCCTCACAACTACTTACAAAGTCACTTGGCACAACTGCCTTTCTTCCTGTAAAATAGATAAGGTTCCCAAAACCGTCACAGGTATGTGGAATAGACTCATATCCACATTGTGATGCAAAGGCTGTTATTGAAGAAACCTCCTCCTTTTTCACACCGTGCATAATTGTAACATACTCGTCAGGCTGTGTCCTTACAAATGTATAAAAGCAACCACCCTTGATATATACAAGCTTCCAGCCCTTTTTGTTCATCTCATTTATGTATTCAAGCTCCTTCTCAAGAGAAAAATAAGATTTAAAAACCGTAATTTTATTCTTGTCCTTAGCCATATTAACCCTCCAAAATATCCTTACCGTTTGCCACAAGCTCATTTAGTCTTGCATATTCCTGTTTGAGGACCTCAAGTCCCAAGTCTGTTATTATATATTCCTTTTTTGCCACATTAACAGAGCTTTCAACAATATATCCCTTAGAGCTTAGGGTATTGATTGCACCATATAGTGTTCCTGCACCAAGGTTTACTCTGCCATTTGTCATTTCAGCAACCTTTTTTATTATACCGTATCCGTGTAGTGGTGACTGCAAGGAAAGTAAAATATAATAGACAGCCTCTGTTAAGGGTTGTACCTTTGCCATAGCTACCTCCTATCGTTTGTCGATATATCGGCTGACGATATATCGGATGTTGTAATAAATATACCACATAAATTATTCCCTGTCAATACCTATTTAAAAAGTGGCTGTCAATGGACAGCCACTAATTACTAACTATTTACAAACATCAAATAGGCATAGGCGTATTCCGGAGTAACATCCTTTAGCACCACAACACCATTTTCCTCCATAGCTTCGGTAGAGGAATAAACTCCAGCCTCACTTGCCTGCCCCTGCAAATAGAGGGTTATACCCCTTTCCTTGCATTTGTCATTTAGCACAGCAACAGAGTGTTCATTGGCTGTTCCACTATGGTAGCCAATGAGAAGAACTGCCCTTACTCTATCATCAAAGTTAAGCATACTGTAGTCGGCAAAGGGATATGCCTTAATAATCACCACATTGTTGCTAAGGACAACATTCTTGTTAAAATCAGGCTTTGGAAGAAAGCATCTGCCAGAGGTGAATCTGTCGGTAAAGCAATCAGCCTCCTGAACAGAGTCGGCAGAATAGACAGAGTCAAAAACCGTCCAAACCCCAACCTTTTCCCTTTTAATAATATCCACAGCCTTGTGGAAGTTGGGAATACCGTTGCTTGTGTTGTCAGAAAGCACCTTGTTTGAGCCAGTAAGCACCACAGGAATATGAAAATCCTTGCAGAAAATGGAAACCATTCCAGAGGTGTATGACAAGGTGTCGCTACCGTGGGTTATTATTATTCCGTCATAGTCTGCAACTTCGCACCTAAGCTCATTAAGAAGTGTGTTCCAGTTGTCAATCTCAATATTTTCAGAAAGTATGGAGTAGATGTTCACCTTGACAAATTGGGTGTCACTTTGGGGATTTTCCCTCTGCCAACAATCCACCACATCAAGCTGTGCATTGTTATTTATTATGTTGTCGTGGATTTCACTTGCTATTGTGCCACCTGTCATAATAACCTTGATTTTCATACTATCACCCTTATTATTATTGCAGTTTTCATCCAAAATATAAAAGGGGGTGACAAAGCCAACCCCTCTGACTGTCCTAAAAGTCGTCCTAACGCAAATAATTTATAATAATAAAAACTACCCTTAACTAACATCGTAGCCAGTTAAGGGTTTTGCTCCTGTTACAGAGTTTACATCTAATTTATCCCCCATAAATGGGGGATATTTGCTTTTTCCGAGAAGCAACCTCGTAGTACCTTTGTACGACTATCGGTTACTTCTCGGAAAATATGACTTCCTTTTAGAACAGCCACCAGCTTGTAGAAAGGTTTTTCTACAAGCTGAGGGTTGACAAAGTCAACCCCCTTAATTTTAGCTATTTACAACCTGTGTAATTACCTTTTTAATATTTGTTTCTGTAAGACCGAAGATTTCAAGTAGCTCCCAAGCAGGACCAGAGTAACCAAAGCGGTCATTTACACCGATTCTTGTAACAGGAACAGGGCAGAACTGTGAAGTAACCTCGCAAACTGCATCTGCAAGACCACCCATAACATTGTGTTCCTCAACTGTAATAATCTTGCCTGTTTCCTTAGCAGCCTTAATGATAATATCCTTATCAATAGGCTTGATTGTATGAATGTTAATAAGACGAGCATTGATGCCATCTTTTTCAAGAGCCTCAACAGCCTTTTTAGCCTCGTTTACAACAAGACCTGTTGCAATAACTGTCACATCGTTACCCTCATGGAGAGTAATGCCCTTGCCAAGCTCAAACTTATAATTTTCTGGGTCATTGAAGGAATCAATAGCAAGTCTGCCAAGTCTGATATAAACAGGGCCCTTATGCTCAAGAGCAGCCTTTGTTGCTGCCTTCATTTCCCAATGGTCAGCTGGATTAAGGATAACCATATTAGGAATAGTTCTCATAATGCCAATATCCTCAAGACACTGGTGTGTTGCGCCGTCCTCACCTGTTGAGATACCTGCGTGTGAACCTGCAATCTTTACATTAAGGTTTGGATATGCAACGGAATTTCTAATCTGCTCAAATGCTCTGCCTGTTGCAAACATTGCAAAAGATGCAGCTACAGGCTTTTTGCCTGCTGCAGCAAGACCTGCTGCCACGCCAATCATATTGCCCTCTGCAATACCACAGTTTACAAATCTCTCTGGAAATTCCTTTTGGAAAATGCTTGTCTTTGTTGCTGCTGAAAGGTCAGCGTCAAGCACTACAATATTTTCATCATCCTTAGCAAGCTCGCAAAGAGCCTCGCCAAAGCTTTCTCTTGTTGCCTTTGTAACTATTTCTGCCATAGTCTTAACCCTCCAGTTCTGCAAGCTGTGCTTCAAGTTCAGCCATAGCAATTTTGTATTCTTCATCATTAGTTGCCTTGCCGTGCCAGCCAACCTGATTTTCCATAAAGCTAACGCCCTTGCCCTTAACAGTTTTCATAAGAATAGCTGTTGGCATACCCTTTGTATTTCTTGCGTTGGCAAAAGCCTCGTCAAGCTCAGTAAAGGAATGACCGTCAACCTTTAGTACATTAAAGCCAAAGGACTCAAACTTCTTGTCAAGTGGTTCAATGCCACCAACTTCTGCTACAGTACCGTCAATCTGTAGTCCGTTCTGGTCAACAATAACTACAAGGTTGTCAAGGTTCTTATGAGCAGCAAACATAGCAGCTTCCCAAACCTGACCTTCTTCACATTCACCGTCACCAAGAACTGTATATACTCTATAATCCTTGTTGTCCATTTTACCTGCAAGAGCCATACCACAAGCTGTTGAGATACCCTGACCAAGGGAACCTGTACTCATATCAATACCAGGAGTACCCTTCATATCAGGATGACCCTGTAGCATAGCACCAACATGACGGAGAGTTGTTAGCTCCTCCCAGTCAAAGAAGCCCTTAAGTGCAAGTATTGCATAAAGGGATGGTGCACAATGACCCTTTGAAAGAACAAACCTATCTCTGTCTGCCCAATCTGGGTTTTGTGGATCAACATTCATTTCTTTAAAATAAAGGTAAGAAAAAACATCAGCAGCAGAAAGTGAGCCACCTGGATGTCCTGACTTAGCATTGTAAGTGCCGATTATAGCACCCATTCTTGCCTTAGTTGCGTTGATTTGCAACTGCTTAATTTCGCTAATCTCCATTGTTTAGCCTCCATTTTAATATGCTATATAAGTCATAATAGTAACAAACATAGCTACGCAGTTTATTACTGATAAATCATAACACAATAGCTTTATTATAATATTCTAAAAAAGAATTATACGACCTTTTTCCAAATTTTTCGTAGAATTATATCAAAGAGCTACATTTCTCTCCTTTAAAATTGAGGAAAGTACCCTGTGAGCCACTTCCTCCTTTGGTAAAATCGGCAGTTCCTCTTCCTTTTCCTCTGTAATAATGGTAACAACATTGGTGTCTGTGCCAAACCCTGCACCATCTACCCTCAAGCTATTTGCCACAATCATATCTGCGTTTTTCCTTTTTAGCTTGTTTCGGGAATTCTCAATAACATTGTCTGTTTCCATTGAAAATCCACATATGAACTGTCCCTTACCTTTGTTTTCACCAAGATGCTTTAAAATATCCTTGGTTCTCTTTAGCTTGATTTCCGACATAGCACCTTCAGTTTTTTTGATTTTGCTGTCAATATATGTTTCAGGAGTAAAGTCTGCAACTGCTGCCGATTTAATAATTACATCCATACTGCCGCTAACAGAGGTTACAGCATTAAACATATCCTCTGCTGACTTTACATCTACAGTTTTCACAAAAGGTACTCTTTCTAAGGCAGTTTCTCCACTTACAAGGGTAACCTCTGCACCACGGAGCATAGCGTCCTTTGCTATGGCATAACCCATTTTTCCTGTGGAATGATTTGTAATGTATCTAACAGGGTCAATGCTCTCCTTAGTTGCTCCGGCTGTAACCAAAACCTTAAGCCCTGCCATATCCTTTGGGTACTTACACTCCCTTTCTATATACTGAAAAAGAGTGGCAGGTTCAGGCATTTTGCCCTTGCCAACAGTACCACAGGCAAGGCGACCACTATCAGCCTCAATAACCTCATAGCCATAATCTCTTAGCTTTTTCATATTATCCTGAACAATAGGATTTTCGTACATATTTGTATTCATTGCTGGAACAATAATTTTTTTGCATTTTGATGCCATAACTGTGGTTGTCAGCATATCGTCAGCAATACCACCTGCAATTTTCCCAATAACATTTGCAGTACAAGGGGCAATCATAAGACAATCTGCCTTTTCAGCAAGGCTGATATGCTCCACCTCAAAGCTATGACTTCTGTCAAAGGTGTCTGTAATACACCTTCTGCCTGTTAGCGCCTCAAAGGTATTTGGAGTGATAAAATTCCTTGCATTTTCCGTCATAATTACATCAACCTCATACCCTGCCTTAACTAACATAGACACAAGGTTAGGGGTTTTGTAGGCAGCAATACCACCTGTTACGCCAATAAGAATATTCTTCATCACACTACCTCCGAAATATACTAAATATAATTATACCCTATGATTATTGATTTTTCCATAGTTTTTGATATAATTTTATTATACATCTATAATGCTCAGGAGGTCAAAATGGTTTTAGCAATAGATATTGGCAACACCAACATAGTAATAGGTGTTATTGACAATAAAGACAATATACTTTTTACAGGCAGACTTGTTACTGACAAGCTAAAAACTGCTGACGAATACGCACTGCTTTTTAGTGGCATAATCGGTATGCATAATGTAAATGTGGCAGATATAAGTGGAGTTATTGTGTCCTCTGTTGTGCCACCACTTATTTTAACAATGAAAAGGGCAATCAAAAAGCTAACAGGGCAAAAGCCACTAATTGTAGGTCCAGGACTAAAAACAGGTCTTAACATAAAAATCGACAACCCTGCACAGCTTGGATGCGATTTGGTAGTAGATGCAGTTGCAGTAATCAACAAGTACCCTGTTCCTTGTATGGTGCTTGATATGGGAACTGCCACCACAATTTCCGTAATTGACAGGGACAAAAATTACATTGGTGGTCTGATTATCCCAGGTGTAAGAATCAGTCAGGACACACTTTCAGCTACCACAAGCCAGTTGCCACGAATTAGCCTTGAAAAGCCTGATAATGTCATTGGTAAAAACACAGTTGACTGTATGAAAAGTGGTGCAGTCTATGGCACAGCCTCAATGATAGACGGACTTGCAGACAGAATTGAGGAGGAGCTGGGCGAAAAGGTGACTATCGTTGCCACAGGTGGTAACTCAAGCTCTATTGTTCCTGTATGCAAAAGGGACATTATCTATGACGAGGGACTTTTGCTTGAAGGACTAAACATAATCTACAAAAAGAACATATCAAAAGCGTAACACTATGAAAGAAAAGATTTTAAATACACTAAAAACCCAGAAGGGTTTCGTCAGTGGGCAAACCCTTTGTAATGAATTTGGGGTAAGTCGCACAGCAGTCTGGAAGGCAATCAATGCCCTAAAGGACAAGGGCTACAACATTGAGTCGGTAACAAACAAAGGCTATCGTCTTGTGTCTGCACCAGATATACTTGAAGAAAACGAAATTAAGGATAACCTTAAAACACTTGTCATAGGCAAAAGTGTAACTGTCCTTGAAACTGTGGACTCCACCAACAATTATCTAAAGAAAAACCAAAAGGCTTTTGAAAACGGAGCTGTAGTTGTGGCAAGGGAGCAGACAGGTGGCAAGGGCAGACTTGGCAGGGTTTGGCACAGTCAAAAGGACGACACCGTCAGCTTTTCAATTATTCTGCGACCTGATATTTCTCCAATGGAGGTTTCTGCCGTTACACCCCTTTGTGGACTTGCCCTTTGCAAGGCACTTAACAGCTACTTTGATTTTGATGCAAAAATCAAGTGGCCAAATGATATTATTGTAGGTAACAAAAAGCTATGTGGTGTGCTGACGGAAATGGGTTGCGAGTTTGACAAGGTTGACTACATTGTAATAGGTATTGGCATAAATCTCCTTAATGAGGATTTTCCAGAAGAAATTGCTTACAAGGCAACCTCCTGCAAGAAAGAAAGCTCAAAGGAAATTGACAAGAACCTCCTTCTTGCAAACATTCTAAAGGAAATTGAGGACACTCTGATTCAAAGTGACTTTCGTTTTACAGAACAGACCCTTAGAGAGTACAAGGAAAATTGCGCAACTATAAACAGGAGCATTACCTTTACAAGAAAGGGAGAACAGGTAAGTGCCACAGCCACAGATATAAATAGTGAGGGAGAGCTTATAGCCACCCTTCCAAATGGCGAAACAGAGGTAGTCTTTAGTGGCGAGGTTACAGTACAAGGAATATATTAAAAAAAATGGGCAACCGAGTGGTTGCCCATTTAAAATTATTCACCATACATTTCCTTTTCTCTCGCAGGAGTGTCAATCTTGTTGCCGTCCTTATCAAAGTAATCATAGGCAATAGCAATACCCTCTGCATCATATGAGGTTTGGTAGTAGTAATCCACCTTGCCCTTTTCGTCATAGACAGTACGAATATCCTTTGAGGTTGAACCGTCACTACGGTAGGAATACTCGTGAGTTTCGGTAAGATTACCCTTTGCATCATAGCTTTTGCTTACCTTAATCATCGGCATACCGTCAACTTCAACATACTCTGTTGTGTCGGAATAGCAAAGCACATTTTCGCTGTCATAGGTTTTACTTCCAATTTCATTTCCGTTTTGGTCATATTCCATAACTTGAGTTGACACAAGGTTCTTTCTGTCAACCACACCAGCGTAGCTTACAATTCTTGTATTATTGTTGCTACTGTCATATTCCCTAACCTCTGTATAGTCAAGGAGTTCGCCAACATAATGAGTTTGCTTGATAACATTGTAGTTTTGGTCGTACTCATATATATCGCCCTCCTCAATAGTGCCGTCATCACTACACTGGAAGGACTCAATAGGATACTGTTTGCTTACATCGTCAGGAGAATATATTTCATAAAAATTATTCTCGTCAAGAAGGCCTTTGTCAACCTTGCCACTAACTCCTGGGTAGGTTGCCTCGATTGTAGTTGCCTCTTGAGTTGCCACAGTATTATTATTCACATTATTGTTAGTATCACTATCATCATTACAGCCTGTCAGCACAACACCACATAGCATAAGTGCTGAAAGTGCAGATGCAAAAAACTTCTTCATAAACGCACCTCGTTACCTTTCTTCTGCCATTTTACCATAATAATCAAGGTTTTGCAATGGGTTGTCATAACTCATTTTTGCAAATAATATAATAGTATAGCTTTAAATAAAAGGAGTTTTACAATGCCAACAGTTTTTTTGAGTCCCTCCACCCAGGAGTTTAACCCTTATATTGACGGAGGAAATGAAGAATACTATATGAACCTTGTGGCTGATGCTATGGAGCCTTACCTCACAGCATCAGGAATTTCCTTTGTTCGCAACAACCCTAACAGCAACGCAAGTCAAGCAATAAAGGACAGCAACAGTGGTAACTACGGACTCCACCTTGCAATACATTCCAATGCTTCCCCAGAATCCATAAGAGGTCAGCAACAGGGTGCTGACATTTATTACTACCCCACTTCAACAAGTGGCAAACGATTTGCAGAAATTATACAGAAAAATTTTAAAACCATCTATCCCAACCCCGACAATGTGGATATTATTCCCACCACAAGCATTGGAGAGGTTCGCCAGACAAAAGCTCCTGCTGTATTAGTTGAGGTTGCTTACCACGATAACAGGCAGGATGCACAATGGATAAGGGATAATATTGGTAATATTGCAAGGGTACTATCTCAAAGTATTGCAGAATATTTTGGTGTGCCATTTGTTGAGCCTTAAAAAAATGTTGATTTATTCCATACATTTGTTATAATTATGTAAAAAGAAAATGTGTGAGCCAAAGGTTCGCACATTTTCCTATGCAACAACTATCTTCTATTCTGATTATTGTTCTGATTCTTATTGTTCTGATTTTTGTTCTGATTCTGATTATTATTCTGGTTGTTGTTCTGGTTATCGTTTTGGTTGTTATTCTGATTGTTCTGTCTGTTCATAAATAACACCTCCTTCATTTAGATTATTAACAAATACAGGGGAATTATTCAAATGGAAAAATTTTTTGAAGAAATTAAAAACCTTATACCTGATGAATATGAGGAATTTTTGAAATGCTATAACGAAGAACCCTACAAAGGTCTTAGGGTAAACGCCCTAAAATGTAGTGACGAAAAGCTGAAAAATCTCCTTGATTTCCCCCTTACAGCCACACCTTTTTGCAGTAACGGATATTACTACCCAAACACAGTTAAGGGACTTGGCAAACACCCACTTCACCACAGTGGAGCATTCTATATTCAAGAACCCTCTGCAACCTCAGCAGTGCCAATGCTGGGTGTAGAAGAAGGGGACTTTGTGCTGGATATGTGTTCTGCTCCTGGTGGAAAGTCAACGCAAATTGCATCTGCCTTAAATGGCACAGGACTTCTTATATCAAATGAAATTGTCAAAAGCAGAGCCAACATTCTACTATCTAACATTGAAAGAATGGGTGTGAAAAATGCTGTTGTAATTTCTGCTCATCCACAGAAAATTGCAGAGAAACTTCCAAACTTCTTTGATAAAATCCTTGTTGATGCCCCCTGCTCTGGGGAGGGTATGTTCCGTAAGGACAACGAGGCAAAAACAGAGTGGAGCTATGAGCATACCGAAACCTGCGCAGTAAGACAGCTTGAAATTCTAAACAGCGCAAAGCATTGTCTAAAAGAAAACGGTGTTCTTGTGTACTCCACCTGCACCTACAACCGTAGAGAAAATGAGGGTGTAATAACAAAATTCCTACAGGAAAACCCCGATTTTGAAATTGAGGACAGCAAACAGAGCTTTGGCAGAAACACCCTAAACTTTGGCAAAAGGATATTCATAAACGACGGTGGAGAAGGTCATTTTTGTTGCAGACTCAGGAAAAAGGGGACAGGCAGTGGCTTTACAGAGCCATATAAATATGTTAAAATGAAGAACCACAAAGAGTTGCTTGAGTTTTACAGCACTCTGTTTAAGGACAAACCTTTTACAGATAATTTTGAAGTAATCTCTGGCAAGGTGTATATTCTCCCAGAAAATTTACCTGATTTAAGTGGCTTAAATGTCCTCAGATGTGGACTGCTGTTGGGAGAAATCAAGAAAAACAGGATTGAACCCTGCCACAGCGTATTTATGGCATCAAAAATTGAAGATTGCCAAAATGCAGTTGATTTGAGCCTTGACGGTGAAGAAATCAAAAAATTCCTCCACGGAGAGGAAATACAAATTGATAAGAACATTAAGGGCTATACTGCTGTTGCCGTTGAGGGCATTGTAACAGGCTTTGGCAAGGCAAGTGGTGGCTGTTTAAAGAATAAATATCCAAAGGGATTAAGGAACTTGTAATATGGACGGGCTATCAAACATTGGTACAATTAAAGAAATTCTCTCTCGCTACGGCTTTACCTTTAGCAAGGGACTGGGACAGAACTTCCTCATTAACCCCTCTGTATGCCCAAGAATGGCACAGGAATGTGGGGCAGGAAAGGGCGTTGGTGTTCTTGAGGTAGGACCTGGCATTGGTGTTCTCACCAACGAGCTTTGCAAAATCAGCGACAAGGTTGTTTCTGTTGAGCTTGACAAAAGGCTACCGGAGGTTCTGTCGGAAACTCTAAGTGAGCATAAAAACTTCAAGCTCATAAGTGGGGATATTATGGAAATTGACCTTAAAGCTCTCATCGAGGAGGAGTTCTCCGGTCTTGATGTAGTGGTGTGTGCAAACCTCCCTTACTACATTACAACCCCTGTTATTATGCGATTTCTTGAGGAAAAGCTAAGGATAAAATCACTTACTGTTATGGTGCAAAAGGAGGCAGGGCAAAGGCTTACAGCCAAGGTAGGTTCAAGGGAAAGTGGAGCAGTTACCGTTTCCGTTGCCTACTACTGCAACCCTGAATTGCTTTTTGATGTTTCAAGGGGTTCATTTATGCCAAGTCCAAATGTTGACAGCGCAGTTATAAGGCTGAATATTTCAGACACCCCAAATGTTAAAGTTAAAAAGGAAAACGACTTTAAGCGTGTGGTTAAGGCAGGATTTTCTCAAAGGAGAAAAACCCTGTCAAACAGTCTTGCATCAGGCCTTGGTATAAGCAAGGAAATTGCCAACAGTCTAATTACAAATGCCGGACTACAGAGTAGCATTAGGGCAGAGAAGCTGACCCTTGAGGACTTTGGCAGACTTGCAGATTGCCTTACGGAGTATGAAAATGAAAAAGCTTAAAAACTTATTTATACAGATATTCAAAAAGAGAGAAAAAACTGTTCGTTGGAACTGGATTTTCAGAGTGGGAGTTATCCTCCTTGCTGTTGCCATTATCCTCACCCTTACAGCTATTGTTATGTGTGTTTTGGGTAACATTGAGGATTTCACAATCAATGGAGCAGAGCCAAACACCCTGTCCTCAACCTATGGTATGCTTGCCTGCCTATCAGCTATTGTAGGAATGTTTTTTCTGTTTTGTGGCAAAACTCAAGATAAGTAGGTGATAATATGAAGCTTGAACCTATAATTTGCTCCCTTCTTGATACTGACCTTTACAAATTCAATATGCATCAGGTGATTTTCCACAAGCACACCGACCTTAACGGAGAATACTACTTTAAATGTCGCAACAATAATGTGGTGTTCACAAGGGAAATGGCAGAGGAAATAAACTCCCAAGTTGACCACCTATGCTCACTGCATTTTACCAAAAAGGAGCTTGACTACCTTAGAAGTATTCGTTTTATCAAAAATGACTATGTGGAATTTCTAAGGCTGTGGCACCCTATAAGGGAATATGTCACCATTACCCTAAACAAAAATGGGGAGCTAAACATCGTTGTAAAAGGGCCTATTTTTTCAGCAATGCACTTTGAAATTTATCTCCTTGAAATTGTCAACGAGGTATATTTCAGAATGAATTACAATTATGATGAGTTGCTTAAATCAGCAGAAGAAAGGCTCAATAAGAAAATTCTGGACTTTAATAGTGGCATCTACACCTTTAAGTTTGCAGAGTTTGGCTGTAGAAGGCGACTTTCAAGAGAATGGCAGGATACCGTTGTAAGAAGGCTGACCGAGGAAACTAACAACTGCGTTGGTACATCTAATGTGTATCTTGCTATGAAGTATAACCTAACTCCTGTTGGCACATTTGCCCACGAATTTGTACAAATGTATCAGGGTATAGACTCTATCCCTCTTGCCTACACCAACGCCTTTGCTATGAAGGATTGGTACGAGGAATACCAAGGGGACAACGGAACAGCCCTTACCGACACCATCACCACAGATTTGTTCTTGCTTGACTTTAACCACTCAATGGTGAACAACTATTCTGGTGTCCGTCACGACAGTGGCGACCCATTTGTGTGGGGAGAAAAAATTATCAGCCACTACAAAAAGTACGGAGTTGACCCAAAGACAAAGCTACTGCTGTTCAGCGACAACCTCAACTTCAAAAAGGCTCAAGACCTTTATGAATACTTTAAAGACAGAACAAAGGTGTCCTTTGGCATTGGCACATTCTGCTCCAACGACACAGGCAAAGAGCCACTTAATATTGTTATTAAATTGCAGTATGTAAACGGCAGACCTGTAGCCAAGCTGTCAGATAATCCTAACAAGGCAATGTGTAAGGATGAAAACTATTTAAACTACCTTAGAAACTCAGTTGAGTTCAGATTAAACAGAGAAAAACCTTTAACCGATAAATAAAAAGCAGTTAAGAGGGGTAAAGTTGATTTTTCAACTTTGCCCCTCTTAATCTTGATTTTTAGTATTCGCCCTTTTTCACCACAGACCTAACATATGCAAAGGCTTCACTTTCTCCTTTTTCTGCAAGGAGAGTCAGCATTTTTTCCAGCTCCTTTGCAGTTTCGGGGTGCATATTGAATTTCGCCCTGCCTCTGTTAAAATAGTCAAGTGGGTGGTGGTCAGTATATTTTTCGCCGTTATAAATTTTACTGGCTGCAATTCTGTCGCAGAACATTTCAGCCAAAAATCTTGGTGGCATTTTCACAGGCTCTACGGATTTTGTCTTAATATTTATATCCGTC
>JBGUUL010000012.1:0-72580 GCA_045133515.1 Ruminococcus sp. | reverse complement strand
TTTTTCATATTACCAACCCATTTCTGTTAAGAAGTTATTAAGTGAAGTTTCTCGGCTTTTATCATCTTCAGTAAATTTGCCTAAGTTGCACTCGCCGAAAATCTTACCGTCCCTAATATACAGTACACGATTACCCCTAAGAGCAGTTTTCTTGTCGTGAGTTACCATTATAATGCTTTGACCCTCATTGTGAAGCTTTGTAAATACATCAAGCACTGCACTTGAATTGTGGGAGTTTAATGCTCCTGTAGGTTCATCAGCAAAAACCACTTTTGGATTATTGATTATTGCCCTGACAATACCGGCTCGTTGTGCCTCGCCACCGGAAATTTGTGAGGGAAACTTTCTTTGAGTAATTTCAGGTATATTTACAAGGTCAAAAAGTTCCTTTGCTCGTTTGACGGTAATTTTCTTGTTGTTCTCACACAACGCCCCTGCTGTAAGTACATTGTCCATAAGGCTCATTTTGTCAAGAAGATATATTTGCTGAAAAACAAAGCCACAGTTTTTTCTTCTGAAAATAGCAAGTTTGTCATCACTTAAAGATGTGATGTTCTCACCGTTAAAATTAACCTTACCAGATGTAGGCCTATCCATTCCTGAAAGGGAATACATAAGTGTTGATTTACCTGCACCTGATGAACCCATAATTACTGTGAAATCCCCCTTATATATATCAAGGTCAAGATTTTCAAAAATGGTTTGCTCGTTATCGGCAGTTTTAAAACTTTTCTTCAAAGTCTTTGCCGATATTATTACTTCTTTTTTTGCTGTCATAGTAAACCTCCGTTTTGTGTTGTTTCGTTTTGACAGCCTTATTTTACGAAAAAGCAGAGAGTATCACCACCAACACCTGTTTACAACCATAAAAAAAGGATGCTACTTACCGTAGCATCCCCATAAAATCAAGGTTTTTCGGTGTTTTTAGCAATAGGAACAAAATTTGTAAGGCTGATTTTTTATTTAGAAAAATGTATTCCTAACAATAACTTCTTGAATATTGTTGTCAAAAATGATATAATCACTTCATTAGTAACTAAGGAAAAAGGCTATGATTTTATGAAGATAAAAAAGACTTTTCCTGCATTTGTTCTTGCCCTTATACTGATAGTTTTATCGGGGTGTTCAAGTAGCCAGGAATATATTGAAAACAATAAAAAACAAACCACAGATACAAGCAGTCGTGACGACAGAGTTACAATATACACATATGTTGACCCAGAGGACGACAGCCAATATCTTAACGATGACACAATGTTCTACTACCCCATTTTGCAAATGGCTCATATGTACAACAACTACTGCTCAATGAACGGTGTTGGTGACAGGGCAGTTGAGGTTATCAAGTTCCCAACTCGTGACAGAATGATTCAGCAAATGTCAACGGAAATTATGGCTGGTGGTGGTCCTGATATTATTCTCCTTGATAATGAGCTTCCAATTTCCAAGCTGATAAAGCAGGGGGCATTTGTTGACCTTAACACCTTTATTGAAAATGACAAGTCTGACAACAAGCTAAATCTTAATAACTACAACAAGACTCTTATGGATACAGGTCTTTATAACGGAAAAAGGTATATTATGCCTATGCTTTATCGACCTGATATTCTTATATCAAACACTGCTGTTATGGAGCATTACAACATAAAAAATGACCAAAAGCTTACCTATGATAAGCTAAGCTCTGTTTTCGGTGACTTCATATCAAATAACAGCAAGGAGTCCTTTTTTGAGGGCTATGAAAGCTCCAAAAATCTGCTACTAAAATACATAGGTGACAACATTAACAAGGAAAATTCCACAACTAACTTTGATACCAAGGAATTTAAGCAGACTGTTGCAGATATTAAAAAACTGATAACAGTAAATATGCAGGAAGAAAACACAATTCACAGCATTGAGGACAACACCTGCCTTTTTGAAAAGGGATATTTTGATGATAAGGGAAGGTACAACCCTATAAACTACTGCTTAACTGAGCAAACCTACAAATTTTCAATTTATGACCTTGTTGACGGAAAAACTATTGAGAAATACGCTCACGAATTTTACTCCCAAATTGACCACGAAAGTGTTGACTCTCAAAAAGGCTGGGAGGAAATCAACAGGCAATTTGAGGACTTTGTTATGGAAAGGGAAAGAGAAAACTACAACCAAAACTTTGCCCTTTCAGGAGAAACCACATTTATCAACGGCATAAACAGTGATGAGGACATAAAAAGTGGGCAAATCACCTGTGGCTTTATGATTAACGGTAACTCCAGCAAAGAGCTACAGGAAAATGCATATGATTTTATGAAGTATTCCTTGGGTGAGCGTATGCAAAGATATATTACCTACGATTCACAATATTCAACTCTCTCCGATAGTAATGTGCCAAACATCTTCAATATGCCTGTTAACAACGAGGCTCTAAAGACAAGCTACACCGATATGGGTGTTGAGGAAAAGGATGTTTTAAATGCTAACGCTGACAGTCCCTATCTTAACAAATACATTAAGCATTGTCTTGAGCTAAACAGCTTTGTAATAAATGACGGCTACTACAACAAAAATGTAATTGGTGACCTTGTGGAGGATTTTTTACAGGACAATATCTCCCTTGATAACTTCATCACCAACCTAACATCAAAAACAGAAATTTATCTCTATGAATAGGTGAAAAAATGAAATTTGAGAAAAAGCAAGTAATATGGGCATACATCTTTCTTCTGCCCTCACTGATAGGAATAACGATTTTCTATGTTATCCCCTATTTGATGTGCATATACAACAGCTTTATGGGAACAGGTGGCTTTGCAGGCTTTGACAACTACATATCACTTTTCCAAAACAAAGCCTTTCTCTATGCCCTTAGGAACACAATGATTTTTACTTTTATTGCAATTCCACTTTTAATGGCAATCTCCTTTTTGATTGCACAGTTTATAAATTCCTTTGAAAAGGTTTCTGCTTTTTTCCGTAGTGCCTATCTTATGCCAATTGTTATTCCTGCTGCCTCACTTATCTATGTGTGGCAACTTATGTTTGACGACCAAGGCACAATTAACGGCATACTGAATTTCTTTGGAATTGAAAGTCTGCACTTTTTCAGCAGTGGTCTTTCAATGGTAATGATTATCCTTATTTACATCTGGAAAAACTGTGGCTTTTGCGTTATCCTCTTTACAGCAGGACTTGCAAATCTGCCAAAGTCTGTTCACGAAAGTGCCAGACTTGAGGGTGCAGGTGGCTTTACCACCACAGTAAAAATCACCCTGCCACTAATTACTCCTACTACATTTTTTGTTTTCCTTATGGCACTAATCAATTCCTTTAGAATGTTCCGTGAGTCCTTCTCCCTATTTGGTACATATCCAAATGAGAATGTATATTTTTTGCAGAACTTCATCAACAACAACTACAACAACTTTAACTACGCTCAGCTTTCTTCCTCAGCTATTGTAATGTCACTTATATTCATTGGCATTATGCTTGCTTTCTTTATGTATGAAAGAAAAGCTGACTATATGGAATGAGGTGCAGTATGAAACCAAGGTCCAAAGCAAAAAAATTTTTCAGGTATGCACTTCTCATAGTGCTAACCCTAATATTTTTGTTACCTGTATTTTTTATGGTAATAAGTTCATTTATGTCAACCAATGAAATTAGCCAAATGCTTAACTTTAACACAGGTAGCTACAACTTCTTTAAGCTATTTCCAGAGGAATTTTCATTTCAACAGTACTATCAGGTGTTTTTCCGTAACGGAGAATACCTTAGCGAATTTTGGAACTCTGTCCTCATTACCTTCCCTACAGTAATTTGTCAGCTGATTGTTTCTTCCCTTGCAGCCTTTGCCTTTGGTAAACTGCACTTCCCAGGAAGGGACAAAATATTCTTTGTGTATATGATACTCCTTATTCTCCCAATTCAAGTTACTCTCGTACCAAGCTACTTTATGTATCAGAAAATTGATTTACTGAACAATGTTATGAGCATTATTCTGCCTGGCACATTTTCAGCCTTTGGAATTTGCCTGTTAAGACAAAGTGTAAGGTATATTTCTGACGCCTCTATTGAGGCTGCCAGAGTAGATGGAGCATCCTACTTTAGAATTTTCTTCCAGATTATTCTACCACAAATTAGAGGTGGGCTTATCTCCCTTGCACTACTTACATTTGTTGACACCTGGGGCGTTGTTGAACAGCCACTTATCTACTTTACCGACAAATCAAAGTACCCACTGTCAGTTTCACTTTCAGCAGGTAGTGCCAACACGGAAATCATCTTTGCCTGTGGCGTTATGTTTATGATACCGGCACTGATAATCTACTTCCTTGGAGAAAAGGATTTGAGAAGCTCCTTTGCAAGAATTTAGGTGACAATATGAAAGAAAGAAATTTAAGAAAGCATTTCCAAATAGGCGTAATTACCTTTGGGGTACTTTTCTTCCTAATTTTGGGAGGACTCACCCTTGTGTCAAGTCAAATTGACGGTATGCTCTATGCAACAGTTACCACATCGTTAACCTCAAGTGGTGACCTTGACAATCCTGACGCAACATTTCCAGGCTACACACTTGTGCCTTCCTCGGCTATAAAGAATAATGAGCTTTACTATGTAAAACGCAACTCAAAGGGCGACTACGAGGTAAACAAAATGGAAGTACAGGTGGTAAAAACAAATGGTATGCAAACAGAGATTGAACAGCTAACTATGAATGTTCTGGCAATCTGTGATAGCAACAAGGAAATTGAGCTTGGAGAAACAGTACTTGTAAAGGCAGATATACTATGAAAAAATCAAAAATTATTATTTTCGCCATTGTCACCCTTGGGTTGTTTCTAAGCATTGGTATGTTCACCTCTGTTCTTAACAACTATAAGGAGCAGAACAAAAACACCACCCTTTCTCTACAGAATGTAATATCACAAGGGGAATCACAATTCACAATAAAAGACTATCAAAACCTTACAGACACCTATGAGGAAATGACTGAAACAGCCTTTGCCTGTGAGCTTGACGAAAAAGAGGTTTATGAAACAAAAATAACTCCTGTTCTCATTAACCACAATTTCCTACCCTACAGCAACATTACTGTAGAGGGTGAGGGCATAACTGAGGTTATGGAGGATGTTAAGGTAAGAACTGCTGTTATCGGCAAAACCTTTGCTGAGGAGCATTTTTACGGTGACACAGCAATAGGAAAAACCTTTAAACTAAACGACCTCCGTTACAGAGTAACAGGAATATATGATGATAAAAATGACAGTCTGAACAACCTTTTTAAGGATGATAAGGAAAGAATTTATATTCCCTACACCTCTGTAAATAATTACGAAAATGAAAAGCTCACAACACTTACCTGTGTTGAGGGTACAGATATTGCAAGGCTGTTTCCAAAGCTTTCCTTTGAAAATTTTGAAAGGATAGACTTTACCGAAAAGAATTTGGCTATAAACAGCTTTACAAGTGTTCTCAGCTTTATCATCACTATAGTAATTGCAATATATCTTATTATGCTATGGGTTAGAGTCTTTTCCTCATCAATTAGCTTTGTAAAAAGGAAAATGGACAAGCAGTATTTATCCAAATTTTTATCAAGTAATATTCTTCAAATTTCCCTTAGGCTCTTAGTCCTTGTGGGAATACCTATAGTTATAATTCTCCTTGGGTTCTTCAGTCTTAGGAACTTCCATCTTGTTTACAACTACATTGACAAGGAAAATCTCTTTAGTATTTCTCATATGATAACCACCCTTGGAGAAACCTTGCAGAGGGAAAGCACCCTACTTTTTGGAGGCAACCACTTCCCTCTTAATCTCTACAACGGTACTCTTTTAATCCTTACCGGACTTACTCCTGTAATTACTGTGCTGTTTTTCTTCACTCTATGTACAGGACTTTCAGCAGTAAAGGAAAGCAAGTTACTCCACATTGTTTTAACAGGAATTTTCACAATAATTCCTCTTATTTCCCTTATCTTTGGCATTAGTGCATTTTTTGAACTATCGGCACTGATTGCCCTTGTATTTATACTTAGCTTAATCAAAAGATTTTATGGGGCTGTCCAATAGGGCAACCCCACCTTTTTATCTAAACATATATGAGGCAGTATCTACCATTTCTTCCATAGCGTGTATTGCCTTGCTCATTTTCTTCTTCATAGGCTTTTTCATTTTGCCTTCAAGCACCTTTTCGCCAATCATACCAACTGCTATACCTGACGCCATACCAAGGCAAATCCCCTTGAACATCCTTGAACCATTCACAAAATCACCTCCTAATACTATTGTTCCTACACATATATTCTGTATTAGTGAAAAAGAGAGGTACATCCTCCATAATTTGCAAATAATTTTCAGATGTATTATAATGGCATAGAGGTGATTATTTTGGCAATACTGAACATTGTAATGGTGGAGCCTGAAATTCCACAGAACACAGGTAACATAGCAAGAACCTGTGCAGCTACAGGGGCAAGACTACATCTCGTAAAGCCTCTTGGCTTTAAAATTGACGACAAAACTCTTAAAAGAGCTGGCCTTGATTATTGGCATATGCTGGATATTACATATTATGAAAACCTTGATGATTTTTTAGAAAAAACAAAGGGTGGCAAGTACTTCCTCTACACCACAAAGGCACTTAATCGCTATGTTGATGTAAATTACCCAGACAACTGCTACCTTATTTTCGGCAAAGAAACAAGAGGTTTGCCTGAGCATTTTCTACTACAGCATAAGGAAAGCTGTGTAAGGATACCAATGGTAAAGGATGCCCGTAGCCTTAATCTTAGTAACTCTGTTGCCATCGCTGTATATGAGGTTCTAAGACAATGGGATTATCCTGATTTGCTGACTCACGGTGAACTACACCGTCATAGCTGGGATTAAAATAAATAATATTTGTCCTATAACAGTATTATTTCTTAGTACGGATATTATATCCCGTTTTTCTGTAAAATTTTCTGTAAAATTTTCGTATAATATGCCTTGTAGCTATTGAAACCATTACAATTTTGTTATATAATTATTATATCTGGGGATAATGTCCTCGGTTCTATAAATCAGTATTTTATTTGAAAGGATGTTTAAAATATGGGTTTAAACAAAGTTACTGTAGATGATGTAAACTACGCTGGTAAAAAGGTACTTTGCCGTTGTGACTTCAATGTTCCTCTTAAGGACGGAGTTATTACAAACGACAACAGAATTACTGCTGCTTTACCAACAATCAAAAAGATTATGAATGACGGTGGAAAGGTTATCCTTTGTTCTCACCTTGGTAAGCCAAAGAACGGCCCTGAAGAAAAGTTCTCTCTTGCTCCTGTTGCAGTTAGACTTTCTGAACTTCTTGGCAAGGATGTTGTTTTTGCTGCTGATGACGAGGTTGTTGGCGAAAATGCAAAGGCAGCTGTTGCTAATATGAAGGACGGAGATGTTGTACTTCTTCAGAACACAAGATTTAGAAAAGAAGAAACAAAGAACCTTGAGCCATTCTCAGAGGAGCTTGCATCTCTTGCTGACTGCTTTGTAATGGACGCTTTTGGTTCAGCTCACAGAGCTCACTGCTCAACTGCTGGTGTTACAAACCACATTAAGGACACAGCTGTTGGTTACCTTATGCAGAAAGAAATTGACTACCTCGGCAACGCTGTTGAAAACCCAGTTAGACCATTTGTGGCTATCCTTGGTGGCGCAAAGGTTGCTGACAAGCTCAATGTTATCTCTAACCTTCTTGAAAAGTGCGATACACTCATTATCGGTGGTGGTATGGCTTACACATTCATCAAGGCAAAGGGTGGCAATGTTGGACTTTCCCTTGTTGACGACAGCAAGATTGATTACTGTAAGGAAATGATGGCTAAGGCTGAAAAGCTTGGCAAGAAGCTCCTTCTCCCAATCGACACAACCGTTGCTGACGGTTTCCCTGACCCAATTGATGCTCCAATTGAAACACAGGTTGTTAAGTCAAGCGAAATCCCTGATAACAAGGAAGGTCTTGATATTGGTACAGAAACAGCTAAGATGTTTGCTGAGGCTGTTAAGTCTGCAAAGACAGTTGTATGGAACGGCCCTATGGGTGTTTCTGAAAATCCATCACTTGCAGGTGGTACAATTGCAGTAGCACAGGCTCTTGCAGATACAGACGCTACAACAATTATCGGTGGTGGTGATTCAGCTGCTGCTGTTATCTCTCTTGGCTTTGCTGACAAGATGAGCCACATCTCAACTGGTGGTGGCGCATCTCTTGAATATCTTGAGGGTAAGGTTCTTCCTGGTATTGATGTTATTGCTGACAAGTAATTAAGTAATTAGTAGGGCGGACTTAAAGTTCGCCCTTAACACATAAAAATAAATTTATTTAAGTGAGGAATATAAAATGGATAAGAGTAAAAGAAAGGCAATTATTGCCGGTAACTGGAAAATGAACAAAACTCCATCAGAGGCAAAGGCTCTCCTTACTGAGCTTATCCCTATGGTTAAGGATGCTGACTGTGAAGTTATCGCTTGCGTACCATATGTTGATATTGCTGTTGCTGTTGAAACTACAAAGGGCACAAACATCAAAATCGGTGCTGAAAACTGCCATTGGGAAGAAAGTGGCGCATACACAGGTGAAATCTCAACAGGTATGCTCAAGGAGCTTGGTGTAGAATATGTTGTTCTCGGTCATAGCGAAAGAAGACAGTACTTTGGCGAAACAGATGAAACTGTTAACAAGAGAACAAAGGCTGTTCTTGCAGCAGGTCTAAAGCCAATCGTTTGCGTTGGAGAACTTCTCTGGGAAAGAGAATGTGACATTACTGAGGAAGTTATTGCAAGACAGATTAAGCTTGACCTCTTTGATGTTTCTGCTGATGATGTTAAGAACACAGTTATTGCTTACGAGCCAGTTTGGGCTATCGGCACAGGCAAAACAGCTACTGCTGAGCAGGCACAGGAAGTATGCGCATTTATTCGTGCTACTCTTGCAAAGCTCTACAGCCAGGATGTTGCTGATGCTGTTACAATCCAGTATGGTGGTTCTATGAATGCAGGTAATGCTGAGGAGCTTCTTGCTAAGGCTGATGTTGACGGTGGTCTTATCGGTGGCGCATCCCTAGTAGCAGACAAGTTCCAGCCAATCGTTGCAGCTGCTTCTAAGTAATCAACAAAAATAAGGATTGATATATAAATGAAAAAACCACTAATTTTAATGATATTAGACGGCTACGGAATTGCAAATGCCGATAAGGACAACGCAATTTCTTCAGCCAACACACCAAATCTTGACAAGCTTTTTGCTGAAAACCCAGTTACATCAATCGGCGCATCAGGTATGGATGTAGGCCTTCCTGACGGTCAGATGGGTAACTCCGAGGTTGGTCATACAAACATCGGCGCAGGTCGAGTTGTATATCAGGAGCTTACAAGAATCACAAAGTCCATTAACGAGGGCGAAATCAAAGACAATGAGGCTATCAAAAAGGCGATCAACAATGCAAAGGAGAACAACTCCTCCCTACACTTTATGGGACTTCTCTCAAGTGGTGGCGTTCATTCACACAACACTCACCTCTATGGACTTCTAAAGCTTTGTAAGGACGCAGGTCTTTCAAAGGTTTATGTTCACGCATTCCTTGACGGTAGAGATGTTCCACCATCATCAGCCAAGGACTTTGTAATTGAATGTGAAGAAAAAATGGCAGAAATCGGCGTTGGTAAGATTGCCACAGTAAACGGCAGATACTATGCTATGGACAGAGATAACCGTTGGGAAAGAGTTGAAAAGGCTTATTCTGCTATGGTTTATGGCGAAGGCGAAAAAGCAAGTTCTGCTGCTGAGGCTGTTCAGGCTTCCTACGACAAGGATGTTACTGACGAGTTCGTTCTTCCAACAGTTATTGAGGGTGGCGACACCATTAAGGCAAATGACTCCGTTGTATTCTTCAACTTCCGTCCAGACAGAGCAAGAGAAATCACAAGAACACTTGTTGACGAAAGCTTTGACGGTTTTGAAAGAAAAAATGGCTTCTTCCCTGTTACATTCGTATGTATGACACAGTATGATGCAACAATGCCAAATGTTGATGTTGCATTTAAGCCACAGTCACTTACAAACACAATTGGCGAATATGTTTCTGACAAGGGACTTACACAGCTAAGAATTGCCGAAACAGAGAAGTATGCACATGTAACCTTCTTCTTTAACGGTGGTGTTGAAAAGCAGTATGAAAACGAGGACAGAATCCTTGTTAAGTCACCTAAGGTTGCTACCTATGACCTACAGCCTGAAATGTCAGCTTATGAGGTTTCCGACAAGTGCTGTGAGGCTATCAGAAGTGGCAAGTACGATATGATTATTCTTAACTTTGCCAACTGTGATATGGTTGGTCACACAGGTGTGTTTGACGCTGCAGTTTCTGCTGTACAGGCAGTTGACAAGTGCGTTGGTGATGTTGTAACAGCTATTAAGGAAATGGACGGTACAGCACTTATTACTGCTGACCACGGCAACGCAGACAAAATGTATGAGGCTGACGGTTCACCATTTACTGCTCATACAACAAACCCTGTTCCATTCTGCGTAGTTAACTATCCTTGTACCCTCCGTGAGGGTGGCAGACTGGCTGACATTGCACCAACAATGCTCAAGATTATGGGACTTCCACAGCCAGAAGAAATGACAGGTAAATCAATTATTGAATAAACCCGTATTTTCTATCCCTCTTGCTATATGGCAAGAGGGTTTTTGTTTGTTATGCCTAAAAATCTACATAAAATTTTAGAACCCATTTTATTGATTTGTTCATAATTATTGATTATAATTATAGTTGAGGTGATAAAAATGAAGAAAATAATTTCAATTTTTCTAACACTTATTATGGCTATTTCAGCTATGACAATAGGTGTATCTACAACAAGTGCAGCAACTACTACATCTGTAAATGGCAGGGCTGCATCAGTAAACGGAATAGTTTATGTTTACTATCAAATGAAGGCTCCTGAAAAAATGGAGGATATTCAGGTTACTGTAAAGTACTCAAAGGGACTACAGCTCCTTGCTACCTCCTACAGTAGCAAAATGAAAACAGGTAGCTTTATCCACAACGAAAAATTATCCAATGAAATTCGTTTCAACTCCATTTGTCTTGCAAAGCCAATGGACTTTAGGACTAAAACTTCCATAATCGGTATGAAGTTTAAAGTAACATCATCAGGCAGAAAATACACTTCTTTTGATTTACAGTGCCTTGACGGTGTTTCCGGCAAAGCCTATGGAAAAACACAAAATACTAGTAACTACAAGAAGCTAAGCTTCACCAAGGTTACAAAGGTAATGGCAACAAGCGTTAAGCTAAACAGAACTGGTGTTACCTTAAATAGAGGCAGAGCTTATCAGCTAAGAGCTACAGTTTACCCTGCAGGTGCAAGCAAATCTGTTAAGTGGACAACAACTAACAAGAGAGTTGCCACAGTATCTTCAAATGGTAGAATTTATGCCAAGGGCAAAGGTGCTTGCTACATCACTTGCCAAGCAAATGACGGAAGTAGAAAGTACAGAAGATGTAAGGTTGTTGTTAGATAATCATTATTAAAATCAATCGGACAGTTCCAAAGAACTGTCCGATTTCTTCTTATCTAAACAAAAAGGGATTGCCTAAGCAATCCCTTGTGTTGACTGTCGAAAAAGCCGTCCTAACGCAAATAAATTTGAAAACAAAAAATTACCCTTAACTTACATCTTTAGTAAGTTAAGGGTTTTATTCCTGTTACAGAGTTTACATCTAATTTATCCCCCATAAATGGGGGATATTTGCTTTTTCCGAGAAGCAACCTTGTAGTACCTTTGTACGACTATCGGTTACTTCTCGGAAAATATGACTTCCTTTTTCGGCAGCCCTCAGCTTGTAGAAAGGTTTTTCTACAAGCTGAACAAGGGACTGCTTATGCAGTCCCTTGTTGTTATTATATAGTTATTATGACCAAGAGCCACTAAGCTTTGAGCCAAATTCTCCGTTACCCCAATCGGTAACAGTAAATGTTGTGCCTGCTCCAAGAACTAAGTCCTCTGTCTGATTCCAAACATTCTTTACAGTTGCGCCATCTTCATCCCAAGCGTTAACTGTAGATTCACCATTAAATCTTACGAAAATAACATTTTCTGCACCACTTGGAACTTCAACTGTTCCGTCAGATGCCACATCAACCCAAGTTGTTTCTGTGTCATTCCAGAAATAAGCAGCCCATCTTTCGTTGCCTAAGTCAATGTTAGAAACAAACTTAATTGTGCCTGATGGCAATGGTGTAGTTGGTTCTGTAGTTGTGGCAACAGTTGATGTTGTTGTAACAGTTTGTGACTCTGTTGTTGGTTCTGTAGCAGTTACAAATGTTGGTACTGTATAGGTAGGAGTTTCTCCTCCACTAAATACATCCCCTACAGGGAAGGTACTTATACTCTTGACAGCTCTCTTTTGAATTGCTGTTGCATCCTGAATATTAACCTTGCCGTTACCGTCAACATCAGCAACCTTGGACTGAGTTTCGTCAAGCTGAACAAGTCTTGCTGACGCCTTCTGTACAGCTGTTGCATCGGTAACATTGATTTGACCGTCACCGTTAATATCACCATATAGTCTTACTTCCCCTGTTGAACGAGGTACTGCAATTACAGTAATGTCAACATCGCCCTTAACATCCATATCAACTGTGTTTGTGTCAAGATTATATACAGTATCAGTAACCTCCTGATTGCCTGTAATTACTCTTGCATATGTGATGAAGTAATCGTCACTAACTGGCTCAAAGGTCTTTGTAAGGTGGCTGTCTGTTGTTTTTTCAGTAACAGTGCCATTTTCATAACCCTTAATATCCTGCATATGATATGTGATTACAGCTTCCTTTGGAGAAGTTGTTGTTGGCTGTGTAGGAACTGTTGGTTTACTTACCCCTGGTTCCTGAATATTCTTTTCATCAAAGGATGCCTTGTCAACAAGGACAAGAGCTGACCTTGCAGGAACTGAAATTGTGCTTCCAGACACTGTACCAAGGTTCTTTAGCCCTGCTGATGTTCCGTTAACAATAGTTGCCCACTGAGTTGGAAGTGCAGTTGTTGCCTTTAAAGTAACACTCTTATCACTACTGTTTGTGTTAAGGATAACAGCAGTCATTCCCCACTCATTTGCAGCATTCTTTGTCTTATTCTGCATTGTATAAGCAACAACACCTGCCGGTGCATCTACAAAATATGAAGATGAAACTGATGTGCTTGAACCGTCTGAGAATGGGCTGTAAACTTTACGAATCATTCTCAGTCCCTTGTAGTAATTTACAAGATTGCTGTACTTAACAACTCGTGTCCAATCCATCTTGTTTACTTCGTCACCTGACTGATAAGAGTTATGGTCGCCGTACTTTGTTCTTGCGAACTCCTCACCAGCCTGAACAAATGGAATACCCTGTGATGTAAAGGTAAATACGGCAGCAAGTTTATTTGCGTTGATGTACTCACCATTTGTACCATCATAATCTGTACTATTGTAGGATTTTAGGATTTTATCCCAAAGTGGGAGGTTATCGTGGCAGGACAGATAATGAACAATTTGAGAAGGTGCTTTGTTTATGCCCCACATTGAGCCTACACCTGCCATACAGCCAGACTTAACGCCCCAGTCGTTTGAGGTTGAACCCTGGATAAATCCCTTTGAAGCGTCATTAACATCACCCTTCAAAGCACTTCTTGACTTATCATCAAAGCAACCAACTCTTGCATCAAGCTTTCCTACATTATCGAGAATAGCAGCCTGTGAGTTGCTAATTCCGTTTCCACCACTCCAGTCAGCCATCCAAGGCTCACCGTACATAATAATTCTCTTATCAATCTTGTCAAGCTCGGAACGAATTGTGTTCATTGTTGTAATATCGTGACATCCCATAAGGTCAAAACGGAAGCCGTCAATGTGATATTCGTTTGCCCAATATTTTAGGGAGTCAATCATAAACTTTCTGTACATTGTTTTGTCAGATGCAGTAACATTTCCACAACCTGAGCCATTAAGGAACTTTGATCCATCCATTCTAAAATAGTAGCCTGGAACAGTCATTTCAAATGGAGTATCATCTGTGCTATAAACATGGTTATAAACAACATCCATAATTACAGAGATACCTGCATCGTGGAGGGCCTTAATCATAGTTTTAAGCTCTTTAATTCTCACTTCACCATTATATGGGTCAGAGGAGAATGAGCCCTCTGGAACATTGTAGTTGTATGGGTCATAACCCCAGTTTTGACCACCCTTTGTTTCATCAACTGAACCGAAATCATACATTGGCATAATCTGAACACAATTCACTTGATTTTCAATAAGATAATCAATACCTGTCTTTACAATTCCTGCACCGTTTAGGGTTGTTCCGTGCTGAGCAACACCGAGGAACTTACCTCTCTTGTCGGCATCAACACCTGATGTTGAATTAAGTGAGAAGTCACGAACAGAAAACTCCCAAACCATAGCATCTGTCTGCTCATCAAATAGGATGTGTTCGTCATTTTCCCAACCATCAGGATCAGTTGAGGATAAATCAACAACCATTGAACGCTTACCGTTAACACCAGCAGCATTTGCATATACATCTCGTGTTTCATTAACCTTGCCATTTACTGATACAAGGTATGTATAATATACATTCTTTAGGTCGCCACTTTGTACTACTGACCACACACCTGTACTTGCATCTTTTTCCATATCGTATGTGCCAATAACACCTGCACCTGCTTCTGAATCAGAGCCGGTTTTATACAGCTTTAGCTGTACATTAGTTGCGCTTGGAGCCCAAACCTTAAAAGTGGTGCTTGCAGGTGAATAGGTTGCACCTAAGTCTGTACCACTATATGTTTTGTAACTTTCGCTTGAATTTGTGTATGTGCCTGAACTTACCATATCAATATCAGCTCCAACAGAATTATCATTTTTTGTCGCTGAAAAGGCAGAAAAAGTCATCATACTAGCCATGACTGCCAAAACAACAGTCAAGGATAAAGGTCTTAATAGTCTTTTCATATTTTTCCCTTCTTTGTTTATATTAGGTGCAATCACCTTATATAAATTATACCATAGTTTAAATTATTATACTATTATCATTTTACATAACAATAGCTTTACTTTTCCGTCAAAATAACTAAAACATTAGTATAAGTGAAGTATTCCGTTATTTTTCAACGACCATTTATATACTACCACAATTCTACATTATTTTCAATTATTATTTTTGTATAATTTTTTAGTTATTTTTTGTATAATTACACTTCTTAAGAACCTCACAGGTAACCCTGCCACCTATGGTTTGTGGTCGATTGGGATTTTCCTTTGATAAAAGCCAGTCCTTTTCCATAACAGTTTTTACCCTACTTTGGGCGTAGCTTTTCAACTCACCTATGCTTAGTGTATTATATTCACTGAGTTTCATCTTCGGCACAAGTGTTCTGCCAATTCCACCCTCCATAGCAAAAGGGGCAAAGAAGGTCTTTTTCTGCTCCACGCCAACACCAATGTTTATCCTTGTTAGCATAGTTCTTTTACCCATATAGCCTACAAGAATATCCATAGCACTGCCGTTGCCGATTCTCTCATACCCTATTTTAGTACCCTTTTTCACAGCTCTTTCAATGTAGGATATTTTTTCATCAAAGGTTGTGGTACTGTCCCTCATAATGAACTCCACAAGTCGCAGATAATCCTTTCCGTCACAGACAGTCAGTCCACAACAGGCCCAGATAAGACCCTGCTTTTTATCAGAAAAAACCTTTTGCCTGTTATCGTAATATCTGAAATTACCAAGGTTTTCCCTTGTGTCAGAGGCAGCTACTATTCCCTTTTCATTAGCAATAAGACAAATGTACGACATATCAACTTCCTCAAATTCATACCAAAACTTTTAAACACCAAATAAATCTAATTAGATTATACAACTAAAAATTTAAATTTACAATATTGGAATTATTGATATATTTGCTATAATAATATATAATGTATAAGAACACTCAGAATAAATGGGAGGAAGATTTATGAAGATTTGCATTTTTGGTGCTGCAAGTAATAAAATCAGTAACTTATATATAGAAAAAACAGAGGCTCTTGCCTACGAAATGGGACAGAGAGGACACACCCTTGTTTTTGGTGCAGGTGGCGAAGGCTTAATGGGGGCAAGTGCCAGAGGTGTTGCCAAAGCAGGTGGAAAAATTTATGGTGTTGTACCACAGTTTTTCATTGATGATAAGTTAGAGGGGTTGTATGACAACTGCACAGAAATGATTGTAACCGATACTATGCGTGAGAGAAAGCGTGTTATGGAAGAAATGGCAGATGCTTTTATCATCGCTCCAGGTGGCATTGGAACATTTGAGGAACTTTTTGAAATTATCACACTTAAACAGCTTGGCAGACACGGCAAGCCTATTGCATTTTTCAACATCAACGGCTACTATGACAATATGATGGATATGATGACCCACGCAACAGAGGAGGGCTTTATTAGAGAAAAATGTGCCTTACTTTATAAGTGCTTTGAAAATAGCACAGAGCTACTTGACTTTATTGAAACTGATAAGGGTGTAAAATGGACACCAGAGTACTTTAAAAAGGATTAAAAAATGCCCCAAAATTGGGGCATTTTTTCTGCCATTTTTTGAGTAGTTATTGCTGAAAAAAATAATCAAAAAATTCTCCAGTGAAGAACTTGACATTTTTGAGGAATTGATGTATTATGACAATATTTAATATGACAGCTTGTCATAAAGGAGGATAATTATGATTAAAAAGATCTTCTACAACCTACCAAAAGCAAAACAGGATAGAATAATAAATGCAATAAAAAACGAGTTTAACAGGGCATCTATTGACAAGCTCAGCATAAACAACATTATAAAGGATGCCAATATTTCAAGAGGTAGCTTTTATCAATATTTTGATGACAAATCCGACCTTTACGACATTATTGCTGACCAAATGATGGATTCCGTAAGAGCTGTTTTTTCAAAGTTTTTGACTGAAAACAAAGGGGATTTATTCCAAACTTTTGATGCAGTTGTTAACCTGTTTCTCTATGGCAATTACCCTGATTTTCTTTATGACCACAGGGACAACCTACCACTTAACTCCCATAATGCAAAGACCATTGTTGATAAGATTAACACAAGGATGCTTAAATTTGCAGATACCCTTGTTTCCAATATTGACCCGTCAAATCTAAAAGTAAAGGATTTAGATGATTTACAGTCACTGCTTATCTTAATATCCTCTGCTGCAAAGGAAGTAACCTTTGACCACAGAGTCAGAAAATTAAACAAGGAACAATGCCTTGAAAACTACAGAAGAAAAATTGATATAATAAAAAATGGGGCTGTCATTTGACAGCCTCATAGTTATTTATTTATTCATATTGTGGTACATCTCGTCAACCTTAATCATAATTGCGTTTTCCACTCTCTTTTTATGTAGCTCACAACTCATATCACAGGTTCCGGTAATTTTACCTGTTCTATGATAGGCGTTTGCAGAGCAACCACCAGAGCAATAAAGACGGGCAAAGCAATCCTTACAGGCCTCTCTTGAATATACATTACACAGCTTAAACTCATTTACAACCTCTGTATTTGTAACACCGTCAAAGACATTACCAAGAAGGAATTTTTCGTCACCCACAAACTGATGACAAGGGTAAAGGTCACCCCAAGGTGTAACAGCCATATAATCAGTACCAACACCACAGCCTGAAATTCTCTTGTAAATACAAGGGCCAGCCTCAAGGTCAATCATATAGTGGAAGAAGGTAAAACCCTCTCCCTTGTGATTACGATTGCACATTTCCTTTGCAAGTAAATCATACTGCTCCTTAAGAATAGGAACATCGCTGTCTGTAAGGGCATAGTCCATTTCAGGGTCAGCCACAACAGGCTCCATAGCAAGTTGCTCAAAGCCAAGGTCTGCCATATGGAGAATATCCTTTGCAAAGTCTGTATTGTAGTGGGTATATGTGCCACGGATATAGTAACCCTGCTGATTTCTCAGCTCTGCCATTTTCTGGAATTTTGGCACAATAAGGTCGTAACTACCCTTGTTGTTACGAGAAACCCTCATTCTATCGTTGGTTTCTTTTCTACCGTCAAGAGAAAGCACCACATTGTAGCACTCCTTGTTTGCCCACTCCATAACCTCATCATCAAGGAGAACACCATTTGTTGTAAGGGTAAAACGGAAGTTCTTTCCCTTTTCCTTTTCAATGCTACGAGCATAGGCAACAAGCCTTTTTACAACATCAAAGTTCATAAGAGGTTCACCACCGAAGAAGTCAACCTCAAGGTTTTTTCTTGTGCCACTTTTTTCAATAAGGAAGTCAAGAGCCTGTTTACCAACCTCAAAGCTCATAAGGGAACGGTCACCACAGTATTCGCCCTCACCTGCAAAGCAGTACTTACAAGCAAGGTTGCAATCGTGTGCCACATGAAGACACATAGCCTTAAGTGTTGTAGGACGAGCCTTAATGTCAATCTGTAAATCCTTGAAGGTATCCTCAGAAAACAGCTTACCCTGTTTCTTCAGTTCCTCAATATCGGCAAAAACTTCCTCAATATCATCAACCGTAATTTCCGGATACTTTGCCACGAGCTCAAGGATAATTTCTTCCTTACTTCTTGTTTCATACTTACTGATTATTTCAAAGGCTACTTCATCAACTGCGTGGACGCTACCTGAGTTGCTGTCCAACACAATATTGTAGCCGTTATTCTTATAACAATGTACCATAGTTCCTCACCATTATTCGCAACAAAAATCGCCATAGGAAACCCTACGGCGACCTTTATTTTTGTAAATTATTTCTCAGCCTTAAGCTGTTCGCACTGCTGGTTAGCAATACCACAAGATGTCTTACAAGCTGACTGACAAGATGTCTGACATTCGCCACAGCCACCCTTTTTAACGGACTCTGTAAGGTTTCTTGTATTTACAGTAACAATTCTTTTCATAGGAATTTACCTCCTCTTATTATTATATAATTATTTTATCCTATTTTTCACTATGTGTCAATAGCACTTCAACAGATATTGGAAGATTATCACTTTCGCTTATAACATTGACGCCATTTTGTAGCATTTTGCTAATATTTTCAGCCACCTTTTCTGTAATAACCTCACCAGGAACAACCACAGGACTCCCTGGAGGATAGGCATAGATGTATTCAGCAGAAACTCTGTCTAAGGCTTGTTTAAGGGGAACAACCTCTCTTGCCATATTTTCAACTTCCCACACCTTGTATTCCATAACAGGAGAAAGAGAAGACTGAAAATCATCCTTATGCACAAGGCAAAGGCCACTGCCAATTTCAGTTAGAGCATTGATAAGCCTGGAAAATCCATTATCACTATCCATAATACTTGTCATAGCCAAAGCATAACTTACATTTGCCATTTCAAGCTCAATGGAATACTTCTCCCTTAGAATGTTTTGTAGCTCCACTCCTGTAATATTTGCCCTTGCTGTGGAAATTACAATTTTTCCTCTGTCAATGTTGTGGCCTGTAATCAAGGAAAGCTTTTCAAGAGTTTTTGCCCTACTGTAAAAATTTTCAAGTCTTTCCTCATAACGGGAAAAAAGCTCACTACCACTATCCAAAATATCTGAAATACACCTGTCAACAGATGCCATCATAATATAGTTGGGAGAGGAGGTTTGGAAGGTTTGTAATCGTTTTTTTATAATCGCAGTACTTACTCTATCACTACAATTATGGAGAAGCCCTGTGCCTGTAAGGCTTGTAAGGGTTTTGTGGGTGCTGTGGATAACCAAATCTGCACCACACTCCACAGCCGATTTTGGAAAATAACTGCTAAACTTCAGGTGACTTCCATGTGCCTCATCAACAATAAGGGTTACATTGTGGCTATGACAAACTTCTGCAATAGCACTAATATCACTTACAACACCCTCATAGGTTGGAGAGGTTATGACACAAGCTTTAATGTCATTATTTTCATCAAGCTTTCTCTTAATATCCTCAGCCTTTATCTCGCCATTTATGCCACACATAAGCCTTGGCATAACATAGTGTGGAGTTAAACTCCACAGGTCAACAGCATTATAAACAGATTTATGGCAATTCCTTGCCACTAAAATATGGTCACCTTTTTTTGTTGCCGAGGTTATGGCTGAAAGTATTCCAACGGTGCTACCATTCACAAGAATAAAGCTATCCCTTGTGCCGTAAGCAGATTTGATTTTCTCAAGGCTTTCCTTAATTATCCCACTTGGATGATAGAGGTTGTCAAGGCCTTCAACCTCTGTAAAGTCATAATCATATCCTAATCCTCGTTTGTTTCCAGGCATATGAAATGGGTAAATATTCTTTTTTAGGTATTCTTCAAAGTAGTCAAACATATTCATAATTAAATTATAAATTGCACATAAGAACTTGTCAACAAAACTTTCAGGAGAAAATGTTATTTACCTATTGCAGAGTTAAGATTTTCCTCTTATAATAGTAATGGCAATTTTATTTTAGGAGTAACGATATGATATACAATAATGTGCTGGAGGCTATTGGTCACACACCAATGGTCAGGCTAAACCATATGAACAAAAAAGGAAACGCAGAAATACTGATGAAATTTGAAGGGCTGAATGTTGGTGGCTCTATTAAAACACGAACAGCCTACAATATGATTACTGAGGCTGAAAAGGAAGGAAAAATCACAAAGGACACAATTATTGTTGAACCAACAAGTGGCAATCAGGGCATTGGTCTTGCCCTTGTAGGTGCTGTTAAGGGTTACAAAACCATAATTATTATGCCAGACTCCGTTAGCGAGGAACGCAGAAAGCTGGTTGCCCACTACGGCGCAGAGGTAAAGTTGATTCACGATGCAGGTGACATTGGAGAGTGCATCGACAAATGTCTGCAAACAGCACTAAAAATGCAGGAGGAGAACCCAAATGTGTTTGTTCCTCAGCAGTTTGCCAACATCAACAACATTAAGGCTCACAAAAATCACACTGCACTTGAAATTATGGAGCAGGTTGCTTCGCCTATCCACGGATTTTGCTCTGGCATTGGCACAGGTGGTACAATCACAGGCATTGGGGAAGTGCTAAAGGCACAGTATCCTGACATTGAAATTTGGGCAGTTGAGCCACAAAATGCTGCAATCCTTGCAGGTGGCACAATAGGAACTCACCTGCAAATGGGCATTGGTGACGGAATTATCCCGGACATTCTCAATCAGGAAATTTATGACGACATCTACATTGTATCAGATGAGGAAGCCATAAACACAGCCAAGGACCTTGCCCGTAAGGAAGGCCTTATGTGTGGCATTTCAAGTGGCACAAATGTTGCAGCTGCACTTAAATTAGCTGAAAAGTTGGGAGAGGGTAAAACCGTTGTTACTGTCCTCCCTGACACAGCAGAGAGGTACTTCTCCACCCCACTTTTTGAGGGCGACTGTGACAACATAGAATTAGCAGAATAAGAAAAGGCACATCGTAAACTTTAGAGTTACGATGTGCCAATTTTATTTTAATTTAATCTCTAACTATAACAGGGTAGCCAACATAGGAATTATTGAAGATTTTTGCAACCTTGCTAAGAGGTGTGTTTACGCAACCGTGGGAGCCATTACCCTTGTAGGTTGTTCCACCGTATTCCCAATCTGCTCTCCAAGTAGAATCGTGAATACCACATCCGTCAGAGGTGAACTGCATCCAATACTTAACCTCAACATCCCAAGTTTCACCAACAAGTCTTGATGGTGAATCGTGGCACATCATATAGTGAACACCCTTTGGTGTGTTGTGCTTTCCGTCATCATTACCTGTAACAACATCTGTTTCCGTTACAAACTTTCCGTTTTTGTACATCCACATATGCTGATTTTTAATGCTGATTTCAATGTAGCTTTCACCAACAGATTTTCCGAAAATTTTGTTGGTGACTTTTTTGCTGACAATATATGTCCTTGGAGAAGTAAAGGTTGTATCCCCTACTGTCTTAATAGGAAGAACCTTGAAGTAGTAGGTTCTGCCATTAGTCAGCTTTTTGGTTGTAAAGCTTGTGCCAGAGGTTGTAACAAGCCTTGTGTACCTTCCGTTTCTACTACTGCTATAATAAACATTGTACTTTGATGCTGCGCTGTTCTTACTCCAGCTTAGCTTAATTCTATAAAGCTGAGAAGATGCAGTTGTTTTTACTGCGTCAAGACCAGGTGTTGTAAACACCTTACTATTGCTTAACCTTGAGGAAAAAGTACCGATACCACCATATGTTCTATATGCCTTAATTCTGTAGTAATAGAGTTTGCCAGGCTGAACATTATTGTCAGTATAGGAGGTTATATTTCTGCCCTTAATTGTCCTATAAAGAACATAAGCACCGTTACTCTTGGCACTTGCACGATAAACCATATAGCCTGTTACTTTGTTCTGCTTATTCCACTTAATAGAAATTCCCTTTCTTGCATCAACAAGCTTTACACCAGAAACAAGGGCTGTGCTTGTAGCTGTTTGTAAAGTAGCATTTTCGCTATAATATCTTTTTCCGTTTTTCACCATAACAGTCCTAACTACAAAGTGGTACCTTGTAGTAGATGGAATATTCTTCCAAGTAAAGGTGTTGGATTTTACCTCACCTAAAAGTTTATATCTACTTTTAGTATCAGCATTTCTACCATATACTATGTAGCTACTTGCGCCCCTAACCTTGTTCCATACGATTGTAAGTCTGTTTAGCTCGGAGCTGTTCTTTCTAAGTCCTGTAACTGATGGAACTTTTGGAGCTATAGGTTTTGTTGTTGTAGGAACAGTTGTAGTTGTTGAATTAGTCGTTGTTTCAGTAGCATAAGCATTAAAGCTGACTGAAAATACAGCAGTCAATGCTATCACCATTGCCATAATTGCACTTAACATTTTCATCTTTTTTGTTTTCATAATGTTCTCCTCACTTTCTTCTTTTCTCACTTATAGTGTACACCATATTTTTTAAAAAATAAAGTCTTTTTTCCTTAATTTTAATATTTATTTTTCTACAATATATGATATAATAAAGGCATTAAAAGGAATAAAAAAGAGGAATGTGTAATATTGTGAAAAAAGAATTAAAATTATTTAACCTTGCTTGGCCTATATTCATTGAAACTGCCCTTTTTATGCTACTGGGTTTCATTGATGTATTTGTCCTTAGCAAGTATGACGACCTTGCTGCCTCCTCTGTCAATACGGCAAACCAGGCAGTTTCTATTGTAACTATTGTTTTCACCGTTATTTCAGGTGCAAGTGCAGTTCTTATCTCCCAAAATCTTGGGGCAAAAAATAAAAAGGGTGCATCAAGGATTGCAGCCCTTTCCCTCACCTTTAACCTTGGCTTTGGCATTGTTATATCAGCATTGCTATCTCTATTCAACAAACCAATACTTGAATTTATCGGCGCAAAGGGTACTATACTTGAATTTGCATCTCAGTACCTTACTGTGGTAGGTGGTTTTATATTTTTACAGGCACTGTTAAGTGCAATGTCAGTTATAATTCGCAACCACGGTATGACCAAAATTTCAATGTATGTTACAGTTGGAATGAACCTTGTTAACACTGTTCTTGACATTATATTTGTACTTGGACTTTTTGGTGTGCCAAAAATGGGGGTTATGGGTGTTGCTATTGCCACCACCTTTAGCCGATTTGTTGGAACAATAATTCTTGCCATTGTGTTGTTTAAAAAAATCGAAAAGCCCTCTATATTCAAACTACTAAAGCCTTTCCCAAAGGATGATACCGTAAACATTGTGAAAATCGGTGTTCCCTCTGCATTAGAGAGCTTTCTTTACAACCTCTCCCAACTTGTTATCACCTCCATTGTGCTAAAGCACCTAACGGAAACGGATTTGATAACCAAAACCTACGTGCAGAATATCACTATGTTTTTCTACATATTTTCCGTATCGGTTGGACAGGCAAGTCAGATTTTGATTGGTCACTTAGTTGGTGCAAAGGAATTTGACAAGGCAAAACGGCAGGGCTTTTTGGCGTACAGAAACGCCCTTATTATCACCATAGCAGTTTCCCTTATAGGTATAATTTTCAGAAGTCAGCTAATGTCAATCTTCACCACAAACAGCGAAGTTATCGCCCTTGGCTCAAATGTAATTATAATGAATATTTTCCTTGAAATTGGCAGAACAGCAAACCTTGTAATTATTGCCTGTCTGAGAGGTTCAGGTGATGTGTTCTACCCAACAGGCTGTGCTATATTCTCAATGTGGATTATCAGCGCACTTGGTTCATACATACTTGCAGTAGTCTTTGGTATGGGTATTTACGGACTTTGGATTGCCTTTGCAGCTGATGAAATTTTCAGAGGAACAATGATGATTATTCGTTGGAGCAACAACAAGTGGAAAACAAAGAGAATTGCTACGACACAGTAAAAAATCTCCTATGGCAAAACCATAGGAGATAATTTTTTATATTACATAAGTGAAAGGTAAAGTTCCTTGATTTCCTCAACAGAGGTTTCTCTTGGATTACCTGGACGACAAGCGTCATCATAAGCACTTTGTGCAAGGAAGTCCACATCTTCTGGCTTTACAATTTCCTTAAGGTCAGCAGGAATTCCAACATCGGCAGACAGCTTTTTAACTGCGTCAACAGCTGATTTTCTCGCATCCTCAAGGGACATTTCGTCAACGCCCTGAACACCCATTGCCTTTGCAATAGCTCTGTACTTCTCCCCTGTTGCAGGAGCGTTATACTCCATAACTGTTGGAAGAATAATTGCATTTGCAACACCGTGTGGTGTGTCATAAACAGCACCAAGAGGGTGAGCCATTGAGTGAACAATGCCAAGACCTACATTTGAGAATCCCATACCTGCTATGTACTGACCAAGAGCCATTCCCTCTCGGCCTTCATCTGTATTTTCAACAGCACCACGAAGATGCTTTGAAATAATCTCAATAGCCTTTAGGTGGAACATATCACTCATTTCCCAAGCACCGGCTGTAATGTAACCCTCGATTGCATGGGTAAGGGCATCCATACCTGTGGCTGCTGTCAGACCCTTTGGCATTGAGCTCATCATATCTGGGTCAACTACTGCCACAACAGGAATATCGTGAACATCAACACAAACCATTTTTCTGTTCTTTTCAGTATCGGTAATAACATAGTTGATTGTTACCTCGGCAGCAGTACCTGCTGTGGTTGGAACAGCAATAATTGGTACACACTTATTTTTTGTTGGTGCAACACCCTCAAGGGAAACAACATCAGCAAACTCAGGGTTTTCAATAATAATGCCAATAGCCTTTGCTGTGTCCATTGAAGAACCACCACCAATGGCGATAATGCAATCAGCACCACTTGCCTTAAATGCCTCAACACCTGTCTTAACATTTTCAACAGTTGGGTTAGCCTTGATTTTTGAATAAATTTCGTAGTCAATTGCGTTGCTTTCAAGAATATCAGTTACCTTTGAAGTTACATTGAACTTAATAAGGTCAGGGTCGGAGCAGACAAAGCACTTCTTAAAGCCTCTTGCTTTAACCTCTGTTGCAATTTCCTTAATTGCTCCTTTTCCGTGGTAGCTGGTTTCGTTCAGCACAAATCTATTTGCCATTTTTAAAACACTCCTCATAATTTTATTTTTAGTTATAAAAACTTATTGTATATATTGTACACCATTTAAATAGAAATGTCACTACCTTTTTTAATTTTTCTCAAAAATTCGCCCCTTGGAATTTACTTCCAAGGGGCGATATAAATTATTTAACTTTTACTTTACACCTTAGTGTTACTCCGTTGGTTTTAACAGTAATATAGCAAGACTGATTTTTCTTTGCTTTTTTATTAACTGTGATTTTACCAGCAGAATTTACTGTTGCAACTTTTTTATTTGATGTGTAGAATTTTGCTGTGCCAATTCTTCCTACGATTTTTAGGTTATAGCTCTTTCCTCTGCTGATAGAAACAGATGTTCTGCTTAGCCTTGGATTCAGCACCTTAACAGTAAACACCTTTGAAACCTTGTTGTTGGTAACAGTAATTTTTGCAGTTCCTGCCTTTAGGGCAACAACCTTGCCATTGGAATAAACCTTTGCAACTTTTGTGTTGCTTGATTTGTATGTGGTTTTGCCCTTGCCATTCTTAACTGTAGGTTTGATAACAGTACTTCCCTTTACATATACATTTGCAGAATACCTCGCAAGGCTAACAGTTGTTTTTTGGGGTTTTACTACTGTAATATCTATACAGTGTGAAATCCAACTAAGTTCATCTAATGCATAAGTTGCCCATATTTCTACACTTCCAACAGATTTAGCAGTAATAACTCCATCATTTGATACAGTTGCAATTGATGTATCAGAAGATTTCCATTCAATATTTTTATTAGTAGCATTTGCAGGTGTAATTACATAATGTACTTTTTGCTTTGTTCCAATTGTCATAACCTCATTATCTACATCAAAGTCAATATCATCTGGCCAAATAGTAGCACTTGTTGGAGGTGTTGTTGGTTCTGGTTTTTCAAATTCACATACAAAGCCACCGATTCTATCACTATTTACAGCAAAGTCATTCCACTTATCACTCTTTAAAATGCTATTTGTATTATGTGTACCTAAATAATGTTCATCTCCACCATCAGGCTGGTTTACATCCCAATCAGAGAAAGAAAAACTCTCACCGGTAACCCATTTCCAGGTACCACTTGTGTTTTCGGCACCTAACCAACAATATGTGTTGAATTTTGTTGATAATAAATTTTTTATAGTGTTCCATTCCCCAGCAGAAGTGATTGTCGCAAGGTGTCCACCCTGCTTTTCGCACCATTCTTTAGCCTCTTTCCAAGATTTACCTGAATTATACACCTTGTATGTGTTGCCGTTGTATTCAACTGAACCCATTTCTATTGGTTCATCTGTTATTGTTACAGCTTTGATAGATCTTGATATATTATTTTGACAACTGTCATATGGATATATGTGAGTCATATAACTTCCTTTAGCGTTATTATGTTCACTTAGTGGTATGTAACATGTGGCTACATTTTTATCGTTGTTTAATGCACCTACATGCCACTTAACATCTTTATTATCTTCTTGCCATGAAGGGAATTTCACTTCTGTAACACCTACATTATCACTAACTTCACAAGATACTCTATATCCTTTTGAAGAAACGGAAGAAACTAGAATTTTACCAACTTCTGGATTTACATTTTCTAAATCCACTTTTTCAGTAGATTTAAAACCTCTATTGCCTGAATTATCGTATGCATAAATATGCGTTAGATAGGTACCCATTTTATTGTTATGGTCGCTCATTGGTACATAACAAGTAGCAGTATTACCTGATATTGTTCCAACTTGCATCTTAATGTCAGGCGCACCTACTGCAAGATTCCAGGTGTGAAACTCTACACGAGTTACCTTAATATTGTCCGAAATATTACATGTAACTCTATACCCATTTTTAGTTTTTTCAGTTATCCTTACATTAGAAATAGTTGGTGCTTGTGTATCTGTTGGGGTGTGACCTGTACCTGTCAAGGTATTACCTGGTATATGAACCTTGTAAGTAAATCTATTGGCAAAATCAGATTTAGTGTAGGATGCATCCCATCTTATACCATTTTGTTATTAAAATTAGCATCAGTAAAATAAATTCTATCTGATGTCACTTTAGTAACAAATACACTATGAGTATCTGGCCCATAACCAGCATTTAGTCTGACAAAATCTCCTGCGTAAATTGTTCCCATGGTATAATCTTTTCTACTATAAAAACCATCATAATAAAATTTAGCCCCAAACACTTCATACATCATTTGACAAGCATAACCATAACAAGTCCAAGCCTTAGCTACTCCATTCTCATAATAAGTTCCTGAGTAAACTCCTCCATTTGGATATTTTTGTCTAAGGGAATTTAACTTAGCTATAAATTGAGCCTCTGTAGGAACAGAATAGCCTGATGATAAAATATCTTTATTTGCCCCACTTGCTGTTGTAGGTATGACAACTGCCATACTGAAAAGCATTACTACAGACAGTACAATACTTACAATTCTTTTTGTACCCTTCATAAAATTACCTCCTAATATAAATAATATAATAATATTATATCATATCATTTATGATACTGAAGTAATTATATCATACACATTCCATTTTTTCAAAAAAATTATCAACTTATACGCAATAATTTTATCTAAGACGCCAACATAAAAGTGTTAAAAACTGCCTCCAGATATTATTGAAAGTATTTCCTGCATAGTAAATAAACTCTGCAACGATAAATAACACAATTTTCTTGGAGATATAAATTTTATATTTTTACATAATAAACTGATACAAAAAATGGGCAGTCCGAGGACTGCCCAAAATTATTTGTATTAAATTATTCGCCGTAGTAAGCCTTGAGGTACATTTCCTTGATTTCGGAGATAAGTGGGAATCTTGGGTTAGCACCTGTGCACTGGTCGTCAAATGCGTTTTCTGACATTTCATCAAGTGTTTCAAGGAAGGCTGCTTCGTCAACACCGTAATCCTTGATTGTCTTCTTAATGCCAACTCTTTCCTTAAGCTCGTCAATCATCTTGATGAGGTTTTCAACCTTCTGCTCATCAGTCTTACCCTTTGCGCCCATTGCTGTTGCAAATTCTGCATACTTAGCAAGTGTGCAAGGATGTGTGTACTGTGAGAATGTACCCATCTTTGCTGGAGCTTCAGCAGAGTTGAACTTGATAACAAGGTTGATGAGAAGTGCGTTTGCAACACCATGTGGTAGGTGGTGGTAAGCACCAAGCTTATGAGCCATTGAGTGACAAACACCGAGGAATGCGTTAGCAAATGCCATACCAGCCATTGTAGCTGCGTTAGCCATCTTCTCTCTTGCCTTTGGATCGTTAGGACCGTTATCGTAAGCCTGTGGGAGATATTCAAAGATTGTCTGACCAGCCTTAATTGCAAGACCGTCTGTGTAGTCAGTAGCCATTACAGATGCGAATGCTTCAAGAGCGTGTGTAAGAGCATCAATACCTGATGCAGCTGTTAAGCCCTTTGGAGCTGTCATATGCATATCTGTATCAACAATAGCCATATTTGGAAGTAGCTGATAGTCAGCAAGTGGGTACTTTGTACCTGTCTTTTCGTCTGTAATAACAGCAAATGGTGTAACTTCTGAACCTGTACCAGCAGATGTTGGAACGCAGATGAAGTATGCCTTTTCGCCCATCTTAGGGAATGTGTAAACTCTCTTACGGATGTCAATGAATCTCATTGCCATATCCATAAAGTCTGCTTCTGGATGCTCATAAAGAACCCACATAATCTTAGCAGCGTCCATTGCTGAACCACCACCGATTGCGATGATGCAGTCTGGTTCAAATGCCTTGAGCTGTTCTGCGCCTTCCTTAGCACAAGCAAGTGTTGGGTCTGGAGCAACATTGAAGAATGTAGCATGCTGAATACCCATTTCGTCTAACTTATCTGTTACACACTTTGTATAACCATTCTTGTAAAGGAACTGGTCAGTTACGATGAATACTCTCTTCTTACCCATAACATCCTTAAGTTCCTGAAGTGCTACAGGTAGGCAGCCCTTCTTAATATAAACCTTTTCAGGTGCTCTGAACCAAAGCATATTTTCCCTTCTCTCTGCAACTGTCTTAATATTGATTAAGTGCTTAACGCCAACATTTTCTGAAACTGAGTTGTTACCCCAAGAGCCACAACCAAGTGTTAGAGATGGCTTGAGCATAAAGTTGTAGAGGTCACCGATACCACCTAATGAAGAAGGTGTGTTAACAATAAGACGGCAAGCCTTCATTCTTGCAGCAAACTTATTGATCTTTTCTCTCTCTGTTGTATCGTTAACCCAAAGAACAGAAGTATGACCCATACCACCGTTGTTTGTAAGGAGTTCTTCTGCCATATCAAGAGCATTGTCGAAGTCCTCTGACTTGTACATACCAAGAATTGTTGTAAGCTTTTCGTGACCGAGAGCTTCTTCAGTAGCTGTGCTTGTAGCTTCACCGATAAGAACCTTTGTGCTTTCAGGAACTTCAAAACCAGCCATCTGTGCAATTGTTACAGGTCTCTGACCAACAATCTTTGCGTTGAGAGCGCCATTGATAAGCATTGTGTTTCTAATCTTATCCTTTTCTTCTTCGTTAAGGAAGTAGCAACCTCTCTTAATAAATTCAGCCTTAACAGCGTCATATACCTTCTTATCAGCAATAACAGTCTGCTCTGTAGCACAAATCATACCGTTATCGAATGTCTTAGAATGAATGATTGAGTTAACAGCATTGATAACATCAGCTGATGAATCAATGATAGCTGCTGCGTTACCAGCACCAACACCAAGAGCAGGTGTACCACTTGAGTAAGCAGCCTTAACCATACCAGGACCACCTGTTGCAAGGATAAGGTCTGTGTCCTGCATAACCATATTTGTAAGTTCGAGAGATGGAACATCAACCCAACCGATAATACCTTCTGGAGCACCAGCCTTAACAGCAGCCTCAAGAACGATCTTAGCAGCCTCGATTGTACATGCCTTAGCACGAGGATGTGGAGAAATGATGATACCGTTTCTTGTCTTTAAGCAAATAAGTGTCTTAAAGATAGCTGTTGATGTTGGGTTAGTTGTAGGAATAACTGCACCAACAACACCGATTGGTTCAGCAATCTTTGTAAGACCAAAAGCCTTGTTTTCTTCAATAACACCACAAGTCTTTTCGTTCTTGTATGCGTTATAAATATGTTCAGCAGCATAGTTGTTCTTGATAACCTTATCTTCAACAATACCCATACCTGTTTCTTCTACTGCCATCTTAGCAAGTGGAATTCTCATCTTGTTTGCTGCAGAAGCTGCTGCCTTAAAGATTTCGTCAACCTGTTCCTGTGTGTAGGTTGCAAATTTTGCCTGAGCTTCTCTGATTTCAGCAAGTTTAGCTTCAAGTGTTTCTACAGAATCTACGATACTATAATTTGCCATAATTTCTCTCCTTAATAATTTACGCACTCTGAAAAACATAATACTTTACTGTGTTAAAACTTTGTTAAATTTTTAACACACAACTTCGCTTCCCTTGTGCTTTGTTAAAAGTTTAACACATAATAAAAATAGTGTCAATAGATATATTACAAAAATCTTAAAAAATATTACAAAATATTTTGGCACTTTCTGTTGCAATTTTTGGGTATTTTCCCACCTATGCTTTTTATTGCAAAAGAGCCTCCCGTAAAGGGAGGCAAATTGAATATAATTTACTGTTCTTCAAGCTCCTGCCATAGTAAAAATGCCTCCTCTTGCTGTGACTGTAGCTCCTCTAATCTTCCGGTGTATTCCATCAGCTTTTCATAGTCGGAGGTTACATTCTCATCAGTAAGCATTTTCTGTAGCTCTGCAATTTCTGTATCAAGCCTTTCAATAAGAGCCTGTGCCTTTTTAATATCATTCTCCTTTTTACGCAAACGAGCCTTTTCTTCCTTTTTCTGCTTATAATCCATAGCACCTTGTGAATTATCCTTTTTCACCTTTAATAGAGGTGCGTCCTGTGGATTCTCTTTAGTATGCTCAAGAAAATAGTCATAGTTACCAAGGTACTCTGTAAAGCCATCATCAGTAAGATAAAGTATTCTGTCGGCAAGTTTGTTTACAAAATATCTATCGTGGCTGATTATGAGAAGTGTACCCTCATATTCTCTAAGAGTTTTCTCCAGACTTTCTCTTGAAAAAGTATCAAGGTGGTTTGTTGGTTCGTCAAGTAACAGGAAGTTATCCCCTCTTAGCATTAGTTTCAAAAGGTTTACTCTGGCTCTTTCTCCACCAGACATAAGTGACATTTTCTTAAACACTTCGTCACCTCTAAAACGGAATCTGCCAAGTGCCTTTCTTACCTCTGTTTCTGTCATATTAGGGAATGTATCGTGAATTTCAGAAAAGCTATCCTTTTCCAAGTCAAGGTTTTCCTGTAGCTGGTCAAAGTAACCGATTTTAACCCCTGTACCATAGTCAAGAAAACCACTGTCAGCCATTTGGCTACCCATAATTATTTTAAACAGGGTGGTTTTGCCTGTGCCGTTGCCACCCATAATAAACACCTTTTCCCCTTTTTTAATGTGGAAGTTTAGATTGGAGAAAAGCTGATTTGAGCCAAAGGCCTTTGAAAGACCTTTGCCAATTAGTACATCGTTGCCACTTTCCTGCTTTAATTCAAAGCGAAATCTCAAGTTGTGGTTTTCTTCCTCAGGTACTACAAGCTGAGCCTTAATTCTGTCAAGCTCCTTTTGCTTACTTGCCGCTGTAATGAAGTTCCTTTCAGTTGCCCAGCCAATTTGTTGCTGAATTATACCCTCAATTCGCTTAATTTCCTTTAAATCGTTTTCGTATTTATTACGGATATTCTCCTGTTCCTTTTCTTTCTTTTTCATATATAGTGAGTAATTACCACTATAGGTCATAAGGTGGTTGCAGTAAATCTCCATTGTTCTGTTGGTAACAGCATCAAGAAAATATCTATCGTGGCTAATGATAATAACACTGCCTTCAAATTCCTTTAGAAAGCTCTCTAACCAACTAACTGCATTTATATCCAGGTGGTTTGTTGGTTCGTCAAGTAAAAGCAGATTTGCCCCTGACAGCAAAAGCTTTGCAAGGCTTAGCTTACTTTTTTGACCTCCAGACAGCTTACCCACTTCCATATCAAAATCTTCCTCAGAAAAGCCAAGGCCAATGAGGGAACTTCTGGTTCTGCTTTTGTAGGTCATACCACCCTTATCTTGAAACTCCTGCAAAAGTCTATCCTGCTTTTCTATAAGAGAGTGAATATCTCCCTCTCCCTTTTCAATAAGCAGTGGCAGGGATTCAAGCTCCTTTTCCATATCTATAAGATGCTGAAAAACAGTCAGTAGTTCCTGATAAACTGTCCTGTCCTGCACCTTGCAGGTGTGCTGTTCCATATATCCTATAACAGTATCCTTGCCAACGGTAACAGAGCCATCATCAGGGGACAATGCACCTGTGAGAATTTTAAACAGCGTGGTTTTACCTGTACCATTTGCACCAATAAGACCGATTTTATCCCTATCCTCTACATTAAAGGTTATACCACTAAACAAATTCCTTTCAATAAATGACATACCAATATTATATGCTGAAAGAACTGCCATACTGTCACACTCCGTTAATTACTGTAATAATTTTTCTGCACTAAATTACATTTTACAACAAATAAGAGAAAATCGCAAATAGTTTTGACATATTCTTTCTTTTGTTATAATATAATGTAGATTTAAGTATTAAAGGGGCATTATTATGAGCAGTACAAAATGGGTATCAACCTGGGCAAATGCAACATCAATTCTCACAAGACAGGTGGAAAACTACACAAAGGACATCACCCTCCGTTATCCTGTGCAAATTCGTTTTAAGGGCAACAGTTTGAGGTTCACTTTTTCAAACTATTGTGGAACTGAACCTATAACAATAACAAATGCAACTGTAGCACTTTCTGACAGCAAGGGAGTTCTAAAGGGAGAGGTTTTTGACATTACCTTTAATGGCAACGCAGGTGTTACTATCCCCACAAAAACTGAAATAAAAAGTGATGAGGTTAACCTTGATGTAAAGGCACTTGACTATGTTTCTGTCAGCATTTACCTTGGTGAATTTACAGAAACAAGATCTGCTGTGCTGGTGACAGGACCTTATTCCTACGGCTACTATGCCCTTGGCAATAACACAAAATCTGCTGTTCTTCCTGCAGAAAAAATGAAAAGCACAAACTGGTTCTACTTCCTTAACAATATTGAGGTTAAAACAGAGGACAGCAACAAGGCACTTATTTGCTATGGCGACTCCATAACTGCACAGGACTGGCCTGACTTTTTGACAGAAAGGTGCATTGAGAAAGGCTTTAACACCACAGCCATTGTTAGACGAGCTGTATGTGGAACAAGAATTTTAAGACAGTATGAATGTATTCAGTATGACAGCTACGGACTAAAGGGTAGCAACAGGTTCGAGAGGGAAATTTCCTCAATTAGTGGTGCAAAAGCTGTTATTATTCAGCACGGTATCAACGATATTATCCACCCTGTTGGTGCTGAAAACAACATTTTCCGTCCTTGGGAGGACTTGCCAACAGCAGATGAGATGATAGAGGGGCTAAAGGAATACATCCGTATTGCAAAAAGCCTTGGACTAAAGGTATATGGTGGCACACTTCTTCCTATTGAGGGGTGGAGAACATATGCCGACTTTAGAGAAAAGCTTCGTAATGAGGTGAATGAGTGGATAAGAACAACAGACCTTTTTGACGGAGTTGTGGACTTTGACCTTGCCCTTAGAAGTGAGGAAAACCCATCAGCCTTTAAAAACGGCTTTGACAGTGGCGACCACCTACACCCATCAAGTAGTGCGTATAGAGAAATGGCAAACACTGTTCCAGAGGAACTGCTAATATAGAACAGAAAAACTGTGAAGAATGAATTCCTCATTCCTCACAGTTTTTTTAATACTGCTTTGGCACAACGCAGAACATTAAAAACTAAGTCAAAACAATCTACACCCTTTCCAATATATTGTTAAACATTTGTAACCCCACTATTATTGACTTGCATTTAAACAATGTGGTAAAATAGTGTTATATTATGGGAAGTTATGTTTAAATTGAAATAAAATATATTTAAAGTTTCGAGGTGGGATTTATGTCAAGAGTAATGATAGTAACAAGTGGTACTTCCGGAATTGGAAAATCCATTGCTAACAAATTACTAAAGGAATCAACCTGCGACAGCGACAGGTTGATTATCAACTATTTTGAGGAGGAGCAGAAGGTTCAGATGTATAATGAGCTTTCTGATACAGACAAGAAAAAGGTAACATTCATTTATGCCGATATGTCAACCTATGAGGGTATGGAGGACTTTGTGGCACAGGTTCTAAGTATTTCCGACAAAATTGACTGGCTTGTGTGCAACACAGCCATTGGCACATATAAGAAGTTTGAAGAATATGACTATGAAATTTGGGAAAAGATTTTAAGGACAAATCTGTCTGTACCTACATTTATGATTCAAAAGCTTAAGCCACATTTTAATAAGGGTGGCAAAATTATCCTTATGGGTTCTCTTGCAGGCTCACTTTCCTACAGCTCATCCTTGGTTTATTCTGTTTCAAAAGCAGGTGTTCACCATTTGGCAAAGTGCTTGTTAAAGGAATTTGACGGACAGAATGTTTCTATCAACGCTATTGCTCCGTCTTTTGTGGAAACTCCTTGGCAAAATGGCAGAAGTCAGGAAAGCTACGACAGAATAAACAAGAAAATCAATCTTCACCGTTTTGCATCCTCTGATGAAGTGGCAAAGCTGGTGTATGACACAATGACAAACGACTTTATAAATGGTTCTCTACTTGAAATCACAGGTGGCTACGACTACTTCTAATAGGAAGAATAATTAGAAACAGGGATATTTACTATGCTTACTGAAAAACAAAAACATTTATATATGCTCTACAAAGAGGTTGACGCCCTTTGCAGAAAACACAATATTGAATATCAACTTGCCGGTGGTACACTTATCGGTGCCGTTCGTCACAGAGGCTTTATTCCTTGGGATGACGATATGGATATTACTATGACAAGAAATAACTGGGACAAGTTCGTTGAGGTTTGCAGAACTGAGCTACCTCCTAACCGAGTTTTAGAGTGTCAGGACCTTAACCACAACTTTCACAATGTTATCGGCAGATACACAGACACAACCACATCAGCTGTTCACTCCACACAGGTAATTTTTGATGACGCTGCCGGAGATATGATTGACATTATCTGCTACGACTATTTGCCAAATAAGGGCAAGGCTTGGAAGCAGTACACCAAAGACATTACCCTTTACAGCGACCTTATAAATCCAGGCATTGTCTATTCCTATCGTTTCTGCGCTAACCAACTCCGTTACGGTTGGTATCGTCTGAAAATGAGGTTCCAGGGCAGAGATAAGGTCCTTAACGACCTTGAAAAAAAGATGTTCAGCTACAAGGAGGAGGACTGCCCTTATCTTGTACTCCGTTGGGGTGGAACACCACTTATTTTTGACAAGGAAATCTTTGGCAAAAGCACGCAGAATGTAATGTTTGAGGACACCTTAGGTCAGGCACCTGACTTTATCAGCGACTACATTGTTGAGCATTATGAGGATGAATGGATGTTTGTTCCTCCTGCCACTGAGCAAGGTGGACACAACGCAATTTTCTCTCTGGACACAGACTACAATGTTATTCGTAAGGAAATTAACCATTTTATTGACCCTAAAAAGGCAATGAAGAAATACCTGCGCAAAAAGGCTTTTGCAATGCAGGTTATGGCTCCTTGGCTTGTGCTGAAGAATATGAACATTCTTCTGTCACAAAAAACACAGGCAAAGTCATTTAGAAATGAATTTGAAAGTAAAAGAGCTGAAATCGAAAAGGCATATAACGAAAATCGCTTTGATATTTTAGAGGAAATTTTCTCTGAATATAAAAGGCTACAGTTCCACAAAAGCTATTTTGGTAGGGACAACTACAACGATGTTTACAAGTATAATCACCCTGTTATTCTGAAAATTCAGGATGATATGATTGACAAATTTGTTGCAACCCTATTTAATCGCAACAACATTTACTGGGCAATCAGAACAATTAGAGTTTATAAGCAGAAAAACAAAGCAACCGACTTTATGCTGAGCCTTGAAAAAGACATATTGTTTTTCCGTGACACAGTTCACAAGGTTAGCATTGGAAAACTCAAAGAGGCATTGCCACAGTCACAGGATCTTCTTGAAAAGTTCCCATATTCCATTGGAATCATCAAACTTAGTATTAACATTCTGAGAAAGCTTGATTTTGAAAAGTACAGAGGGGAGCTCGCCTCACTTATTGAAAGAGGACTTGCTCTTTATCCAGAGGACGGCGAAATGCTGAAATATAGCCTTGATTTGCAGTATAAGGAAAAGGGCGCAGAGCTTATTCCTCAATATATTTCTGCCTTCCACAACACAATTAACGGTCTTGTTAAGCTGGAAATGCAGGATATTCTTGAAGAAAATCTTGACTACTTCAACAGCAGAGAAAAGGCCTTAGAGGGACTAACAGTTTGCCCTGACAACAAGGTTCTTTGTAGCAAGGTTATTGCCTATTCCATTATGGGTGAGGACTACGAAAATGCATATTCCCTATTCCCATTTATAAGGGAAAAGCAGGAGGTTCTCTCTGACCACTATGAAGAATATGTGGGTAAAATCTGCTCCTACTTTGTTGAGGACAAGGCTTGTGCTGATATTTACAGAGATGCTTATATTTGTGAGGATTACAACAGCCTTACAGAACTTGAAAGCAAGGCAAATACCCTTCCAGACTCTCCATACAAGGATTTTGTCAAAGGAGAAATTTTCTACAAAAAGGGTATGACAAGTGATGCTGTTGCTCACTTTATTAAGGCATCAAAGACAGACAGCAAAAAACTTCTATACATTGTCAAGAGAAAGCTCATAAAGGACTTAACAAGGCTAAAAACACAGTTTGACTATGCAGACAACCTTATGCACATTAACGCAAAAGCTGTTACAGCAGAGCCAATGCCAGAACAGCAGAAAAACAAGGTTAAAAGCAGTTATCTTGAAAAGTGGCTACAGTCCTATGGTGGCAATCCTGCCTCTGTTCTCAACAGTCTTGGCATAGCAGACACAACAAAAAATGACCTTTCAGTTAAGGCTATGGAACAGCTGATAGATGACCTTGGCATCCAGACAGAATACACGGAGCCAGAGGAATTTGAGAGAATTAACACTCGCAGAAGCAAGGTTGACGGCCCACATCCAGAGGACAGAAACCTTACTGCAACTGACGATTACAACGAATAACACTATGAAAGAAGTGTGACCTATGTTTATATACAAACTATCCAACAAGTATGACAAGCAAAAAAAGTTTGTGTGGTCAACTGCAAAACGAACAGGCGCAAGAGCAAGGCTCTATTTCTACTACAAGCCTAAAATGGAGCTTATTAGAAATCTTGTAAAGAACAAGGACTACTACAGACTTTCTGTTATTATGAAACCCCACACAGAGGCAACACTTGTTGCCTTTAAGGATGGTACAGGCTTTGCTGTTAACAAGGAGCTATTTGATATTCAGCTTATGCTTTTCCGTTTTGAGGGAAATGGCGACCTTGCAGACAGGCTACAGGAGTTAACTCCAAAGTACTATATGAAATCTATTATAGACTATGCAAATGAGTAAAAGGTTAAGGTTTTCGGCATTATTACTTGCAGTGATTACAATATTCTCCCTTGTAGGATGCACAGACAAGGAGGAAAAACCACAAAACACTACAGAAGTAACCACAGCAGTCACTACAAAAGCTACGGAGAATACTGAAACCACAAATACCGCAGAAAGTCCTACCACAGAAAAGCCAAAGGAACTGACAGGCAGGAAAATCGTTGTTGATGCCGGTCACGGTTGTACTGAGGATTATTTAGAGCCAATAGCTCCAGGACTTGACCCTACCAACCCAGAGGGTCCAGGCACAGGAACCTGTGGTGTAGTTACAAATATCCCTGAAAAGGACCTAACTCTCCAAATAGCACTTGCTCTCCAAAAGGAGCTAAAAAACAAAGGTGCAGAAGTTGTTATGATACGCAGTACCCAGGGTACAAAGCTTAGCCTACAACAGAGGTCAGAAATTGGCAACAAGGCAAAAGCTGATTTTTCCATCCGTATTCACGCAGACGGACTTGACAGTCCTGATGCAGAGGGTGCAACTCTGCTTTACCCTGGTTCACAATATGTAGGAAGCGAAGTATCAACGGAAAGCAAAATTATTGCAGAAACTCTTATTGACAGCTACTGCAAGGAAACAGGTTTATTCAACAGAGGCATTTCAGAAAGAGATGACCTAACAGGCTTTAACTTTTCCACAATTCCTGTTGTTCTCATTGAGCTTGGGTTTATGACAAATCCTGCTGAGGATGAAAAAATGGCAAACCCTAACTTCCAAAAGAAAATGGTTAAGGGCATTGTAGCAGGAATTACAGACTATTATAAATCTAAGTAAAGCGACAAGATTCTATCGTTTTTACAAATAAAATATGATAAAATATTTTTGAGGTGATAAATATGGCAAACAAAGGACGCCACGCAGAAAAAAGTCACAAGGGACTGGCTATATTTTTTGTAATTATTTTTATTTTAGCAATTATTGCTGTGGGAGCATTTGTGTTCAAGAAACAAATTATTGACACCTACAACAACCTACTTGGCACAACAACCACAGTAGCAACAACTACCACAGAGCCAACAACAGTAGCAACAGAACCAACAACCACTGTCCCACTTGACGAAAACACAGTTAAGGCGCAAAATATGGTTGCACCAATGGAAACTAAGGAAAAGGTTTGTCAGCTGTTTGTTGTAACCCCTGAAGAACTAACAGGCGTTGATGTTGCAACAGTTGCAGGCAACACTACAAAGAAAAAGCTAACTCAGTATCCTGTTGGTGGCATTGTTTATTTTGAGCAAAACAAAGAGGATGAGGAAGCATTTGAGGAAATGGTGAAAAAGACAAAGTCCTATGCAAAAACCCCTCTGTTCATTATGGAAGACGGCGACAAAACTCTGTTTACATACAGCAAGGAGCTGAATGTTTCAGACAAGCTATGTGACGGCAAGAAGTCTGACGGTAGCGAAGCTGTTGAGGCATTTAACAACGGAGCAGAAATACTTATGATGCCAAAGAATCTTAGCAAGGCTGTTACTGCCATGGAAAATGCAGTAAATGACGGCACAATTCCACAGGATGTACTAAACCAAGCTGTTACAAATGTACTTAAGGTAAAGCTTGACAAGGGCATCATTAAATAATCACACAAATGCAAAAATCTCCCCAACAAAATGGGGAGATTTTTTTATCTCACTTCACACAAAACTATGGTTGTGTTATCAACAGCTCCTCTTGCATAAACTGCATCCATCATATCATTTACGCAGTACTCAATATTGCGAGTTTCTGTAAGATAAGCCTCAATTTCATCTTTTGACAGCATATCTGTAAGGCCGTCGGAACAAATGAGGAATCTGTCGCCTTTGCGAATTTTTAGAGAAACAATATATGGGTTAATCCTGAATTCATCAGAGGGAATACCCAAATGCTGTGTAAGTGGTGGCTTTTTGAATATTGTACCCTCGGCAACATGGTCAACAGAAATTTTCTGCAACTTGTCACCACGAAGGAGGAATATCCTACTATCCCCCAAGTTACAAGCATATACCTCTTTTTTTTCAAAGAAAAGCATAGCCGCCGTTGTACCCATATACTGAATATTATGTCTTTCTGCAAAGCGACACACATTTCTGTTCATTATGTAGCACATATCCACAATGGATTGCACCCCAAAGTCCATAATAGACTTGTAAATGTTATTAAAGGTTGTGGCTGAAATAGATGAGGCAACCTCGCCACAGGATTCTCCACCCATTCCGTCAAAAACACAAAATGCACCCTTAATAGTTCCAAGACTAATCTGACCTGATATGGTTCGCTCCTGACCCTCATTGACCTGTGGCAAAAAGTCCCCCATACACCAGTAGTTATCTTGATTTTTCTCTCTAACCTTACCTTTTTTACAAAGGAAGGCATAAGCTAACTTTCTGTACATCTATTTCCACTCCTAAGTATAATTGTAACACATTTGTAATTTTCATTCAAGGAAAATTACAGGGTATTATGCACAAAGAAGTTGTTTTTTTATGTATAAAAAGTCAAAATATTTAACCATTCACACAAAATCTTTCTTCTTCTATTGAATTAAATCACAATATATGGTAAAATATTATAGCTATATTTTTCAAATAGTATTAGGGCAGATTAAAAATCTGCCCTATTTCTTTTTATAATCAGTTAGAGGTCTTACCTTACCGTCTGGAGTTTCCACATCAATATTTTCAAGTCTTTGTTTAAAGCCCTTACGGAAAATCTCCAAATATTTTTTCCTAAGCTCTGCCTGTTCCTTTAGTTCAGCGTCAGTTAATCCAACTGATTTTTTCTTCCGTGCAAGCTCATTTATTCTCTTAATCAATTCATCCATTTTTTTACCTACTTTCTTGAATTTAGACCTATAGTATGTTAACATTGTACTATAAATTTAAGGAGAAAGCAAATGACAAATTTCAGTTTATTATATCCAGAAAATTATAAGGGCAAAACCCAAACTCTACCAGAGGAAGCTGTTAACGATTTATCGGTAGATTATATTGTTGAGAATCTGACAAAAGATGTTTTTGAAAGGAACAGCATTAAAAAAATCCTCACAAGCATAAGCTCTGACATTGATGTTATCAACTACAGGGCAGATGTGTTTGAGGATATTCTCAACTTTCCACAGCTAAGGGAGGGACTTGTACAGCTACTTTCAAAATTAGAGGACCTAAGAGAGCTGGAGAAGTTCAACAAGGACGGTGACGCATCCTCACTGTGGCAACTGATAAACCGATTAAGAGAAATTGACGGTTATGTTCTCTGCATAACAATGCTAAAGGACATTTTAAACTCTATTCCCATACAGTCCAAAGGACTTAACAGGCTGAAAACTATAATTGAGGAAATTTATGCCACTGGTGGATTTGATGTGCTGAAAAAGGACATTGACGAAACAATGAAAAAGGCGCAAAACCTCAAGTCAATTACTATCGGTGTAAATCTTGACAACCTGTTAAAGCCTGTAAATGCCGGTGTAATCTCACTAAATAGCTTTGAAATTACCAATAGCGGTTTGCTAAAAAGCTTTATGGAATTCACTGCAAGTAAGGAGGAGCTAAACAGCGACCCAAAGGCTATGGAAAGCAAAAAGCTACACCCACAGAATCCAAGCATACAGAAAGTCCGTACAGGCTCAATTCAGAAAAGTGCCATTAACACCGTTCACATAGACACCTCTGGTTCGTCAACAGGGGATGACCCACTTTCAGACAGTCTGAAAAAGGTTGTTACCAATATTCTGAAAAAGTTGGTTAAGAGCATAAAATCCACTCTGCAAAAGTATGTGAACATCAGTGGTTATTCCCTTGTAAGCCTTATGCCAGAAATAATCTTCTACATTCGCTTTGCTGAGCTTATAGACAAAATGAGGGAGAAAAACCTAATTGTATGCAAACCACTTGCAACAGATACAAACAGAACAGTTGAGGCAAGGGATATTTACAACATAAAACTTGCAATTAAAAGGACAAATGGCGAGGAATTTGACATTATCGGCAACGACATTGATTTTAACGACAGCCAAAGAATTTTTGTAATGACAGGTCCAAACCGAGGTGGTAAAACCACATTTACACAGGCAGTAGGACATTGTTTCCTTTTGGCACAGGCAGGAATTTATGTTCCTGCATCAAAATTCTGCTATAGTCCTGTGGATAACATCTACACCCACTTCCCTGCTGATGAAAATGATACTGTTGACCTTGGCAGACTTGGCGAGGAGAGCAAAAGATTATCGGATATTTTCCAAACAGCTACAGACAAATCTCTGCTTCTTCTTAACGAAAGCCTTGCCACAACCAATGTTGCCGAGGGTGTGTTCATAGCAAAGGATGTTATTAAGGCTATGTGCTACCTTGGCACAAGGGCGATTTTCAACACCCATATGCACGAGCTTGCCCACCACCTTGAGGAATACAATGAGGGTGACGGAAAAAGCAAGGTGCAGAGCCTTGTAACAGGAATGAAGGACGGAAAACGCAGTTTTAAATGCGAAATCGCCCCACCACAAGGAGTTTCCTACGCAAAGGATATTGCAGAAAAATACGGAGTGACCTTTAGCCAAATTAAGAAAAACATTGATAATAGAACATAAATTATCCCCAACCTTAAGGTTGGGGATTTATCATTTTATTTTACTGTAATTTTACACTGTGCGTACTTTTTTGAGCCATCCTTAGCTGTTGCTCTTACATATGCAGTGCCCCTTGTCTTTGCTGTTACAACGCCTGTTGAGGTTACAGTTGCTACTCTTTTGTTACTTGACTGCCAAGTAACGGACCTTACATTTGCATTTGTTGGATAAACAGTTGCCTTGAGAGTAAACCTGCTACCTCTCTTTACTGTCTTTGATGTTGCGTTTAGCTTAACAGAGGTTACTGGCTGTTTTACTATAATCCTACACTGAGCATACTTCTTTGAGCCGTCATTTGCAGTTGCTCTTACATAAGTCGCACCCTTTGCCTTTGCTGTTACTACACCTGTTGATGTAACTGTTGCAACTCTTGTATTAAGTGACTTCCAAGTAACTGTTCTTACATTTGCATTTGTTGGATATACAGTTGCCTTGAGAGTAAACCTGCTACCCCTATTTACTGTCTTTGATATTGTGTTTAGCTTAACTGCTGTTACAGGCTGTTTTACTGTTACTTTGCACTGCCTGTACTTTTTTGAGCCATCATTGGCAGTTGCTCTGATGTATGCTGTACCCTTTGACTTTGCAGTAACAACACCACTTGAGGTTACCGTAGCCACATTGGTATTATTTGAAGTCCACTTAACAGACTTATCAGTTGCATCAACAGGATATACAGTTGCCTTTAGCGTTGTTTTCTCACCTTTATTGAGAACCCTTGATGTAACATTCAGTTTAACTGATGTTACACTAACTGTTTGATTTTCAAAAGTTGCCTTGTAGTCAAAATCCCTTACATCTGAATACCAGAAGTTAATATCCACTAGTCCGTCAATTCCGTCAACTTTACCATTACTGCAGCATTGCCACATTGTATATGGCTTTTGGTAGTTACATACGGAGTTGTACTGAGCAACCCACTTGTACCAATTTGGACTATCAAACACAGGGTCGGTAAGGTAGTTGTTCCACCAATTCAAGTTTGCGTAAATACCAACCTCATACCCTGCATCGTTGATTACATCGCAAAAGGTTTTTGCTATTACTCCCAAATTATCTGCACTAAGATTAGTTAGGCTGTTATCCTCAAGGTCATAGTAAACAGGGAAGTTAAGCTCATAATCCTTAATCAGCCTTAATGTATGCTCTGCCTCTGACCTTGCCATAGAGATATTTGTAGCATAGGAATATATGTAAACGCCAAATGGGATTTTGTTTTCCACACAACCCTTTATATTGTTTTGGAACTGCTTATCGTCTTGAGCTACCTCATCATTACCATAGCCAACTCGAATAATAGCATAGTCAACATCGGACTGTGCAACCTTTTCCCAATCAATGTTGCCGTTCCACTGGCTAACATCAATACCCTTCATTGTTGCTCCCACAATAACATTGCCTTGGTCATTGACAAAGCCATTGTCGGTTTTTATCCAAGCATTTCCTTGCCCAACAGAAAAGTAGCTCTGTGATTGGGCGTTATCGGGAACACCATTTCTATACCTCCAGCTATTAAGTGGTGCATCAGATGTCAGCCCTTGACTCTCACCCATTGATACAGCACCAACTGTAACTGTTGTTGAAGTTACAATGCTAATAATCAAGTAAAAGATTAAAAAAGTTGAAAATAATTTTTTCATTTTACACCTCTATATTTACAAAGTTTTTATCCACACCTTTTTACGGAATACTACAAAGGTGATTATGAGCCTTACTGCTTCTTCAAGGGAGAGAATGAAGTAAACCCACACAATGGATAAATCAAACACGAATGCTGACAGCAGTCCCAAGGGAACGCCAAAGCCCCAAGTACCGATTATGTCTATTGCCATATTGATTTTTGTCTTGCCACCACTACGGACAATGCCACCACCAAGTATCATATTTTCTACCTTAATTGGTGCAACTATTGCAAAGACAAACAGCAGAGCCGAGCCAGTTTCCTTTACTGCGTTTTCAACATTATAAATTTCAACATAAAAGCCTCTGAAAATTATCAGCAAAAGGGATAAAATCAGAGAACCAACAAGGCCATACAAACACAGCTTTTTGGACTTTTTGTAGGCATCGTCATAGTCCTTTTCTCCAAGTCTTTTGCCGATAATAATTCCTGCTGCCTGAGAAATACCACTTAGCGCACCAATCAGCAATCCTTGAATGGGATATGTAAGTGTCATTGCAGCGCAATCAAATGTGCCGAGGTGACCATAAATTGTTGCATACACATTTTCTCCTAAGGTCCACAGGGTTTCGGTGATTAAAATAGGAAGAAGTATCCACAAATATTCCTTTGGCTTCATTTTTGAAAGGCGAACTGAAAAATGAAAACCCTTTTTTCTGCAATAAATCACCACAAAGCCAATTAACACTATTATCATATTGGCAAAGGATGAAATTATAGTGGCAATTCCGGCACCGTTCACACCCATTTCTGGAAAACCAAACTCGCCGAATATCAACAAGTAATTAAGACCTGTGTTGAGAAGTGCAGCCATCATAGTTGCGTAAAGTGGAATCATGGCCTTTTCAACACACCTTAACATTGTAGAAAGGCAGGTGGTAATTGCCATAGGAATGAATGTAAAGCTGATTAAACTAAGATATTGGGAGGAAATCTCAATGGCAGACTCATCTGTGGTATAAAACCCCATAATCACCTTTGGAAATGCAAGGCTCATTACCATAAACAGCACAGCGATACCAAGAGCCACAATAAGGTTGAGGGAAAGGCTTTTGTCAGCCTCCTTTTTCTCCTTAGCACCTATATACTGAGAAATCATAATTCCTGCAACTGCCCCTACTGCAGACACAACAAACATAAATATGGAGGAAAACTTTCCAGCCAAACCAATGGAGGCAATACTCACACTTCCAAGCTGACCAATCATAATTTGGTCAATTATACTAAAAGAGGATTGTAGCATACACTGTAGAGTTACAGGTATGGCTAAAACAGAAACCTCTCTTAAAAAAGATTTTCTCATATTATCACATCCTACCAACATTATACTTACATAAGGCAAATTTTTCAATACAAAATGTAAAATCCCCTGCCAAAATGACTGGGGATAATAATGATTTTAACTTAACCCTTAACAGCACCGGCAACAACGCCCTCGATGATATACTTCTGACAAGCAAAGTAGAAGATAACAATAGGTACAATGGAAAGCACGATAAGAGCCATAATAGCACTTGTATCAGTATGACCATAGCTACCGTTGAGGTACTGAATATGAATAGGTATAGTTTTGAACCTACCCTTATCAAGGATAAGGTATGGAAGTAGGTAGTCGTTCCAAATCCACATAGTTTCAAGAATACCAACAGAAATAAATGTTGGCTTCATAATTGGAAGAACAACACCAAAGAATGTTCTAAGTGGGCCTGCACCGTCAACATCGGCAGCCTCCTCAATTTCAATAGGAATACTCTTTACAAAGCCTGTGAACATAAACACAGCAAGACCTGCACCAAAACCGAGGTAAATTATGAGGATACCCCAAGGTGTTGTAAATCCTAAGGAATCGGCTGTCTTTGACAGTGTGAACATAACCATCTGGAAAGGTACAACCATTGAGAAAATGCAGAAATAATAGATTATTTTGCAGATGAGGCTGTTTGACCTTGAAAGATACCAAGCGCACATTGATGTACAAATTAGGATAAGTGCAACGCCACCAACTGTAATGAACAAGCTACAGAGAATTGTCTGATAGAATGGGAAGTTACCAAAGAACATACCCTTTATATAGCTCTGTAGGCCATAGAAGGTTTCAGCATTAGGCAACTGGAACACACTTTCACTAATACCAGCATTTGTTTTAAAGGAGTTCATTAAAACAATAATAATTGGCATTACATAGAATACAGAAACAACTGAGAATATAACAGTCAAAATCTTCATTCCTAAGGTTTGCTTTTTAACAGGTTTCTTTTCCTTAGGTTTAGCTTTAACCTTAGCCATTACTGTTGCACCTCCTTCTTTCTTGTGAATCCAAGCTGTGCAAGGGCAATAACTACAACAATAACAAAGAAGATAACTGCCTCAGCCTGACCAACACCACGGGAATTTGCATTTGAATAGAAGGTGTTGTAGATATTCAGAGCCATCATTTCCGTCTGATAAACCATTGTACCACTTTCCGATACTACACCAGGTGCGCCACCTGTAAGTGCAAGGTTTTGGTCAAATAGCTTGAATGAATTTGTAAGTGTAAGGAATGTACAAATGGTGATAGATGGCATCATCATTGGAATTGTAACATTCTTGAGCATTTGTTTTTTGTCTGCGCCGTCAATTTTAGCAGCCTCATATAAGTCGCTGGGAACACTTTGGAACCCGGCTATGTAAATTATCATCATATATCCGGCTTGTTGCCAACACATCAGTATTATCAATCCCCAAAAACCATAAGTTGAGTTTAGGGCAAGGTTTGTACCGTAATTTTTGAGAATACCGTTGAAAATCTGTTGCCAAATATAACCAAGAATAATACCACCAATAAGGTTTGGCATAAAGAACACTGTTCTGAAAACATTTGAACCTCTAATGCCAAGAGTAAGTGCATAAGCAACAAAGAAAGCAATAAGGTTAATCAGCACAACTGATACCACAACAAACAATGCTGTGAACCAAAATGAACGGAGAAAACCCTCGTTTTCAAAAGCCTTAATGTAGTTATCAAAGCCAACGAACTTTGCATTACTGGTAGTCCTAAATTTACAGAAGGAAAGATATACACCACTGAAAAATGGATATATAAATCCAATTATAAAGGCAGCAAATGTTGGAAGCACAAATATTAGTGAATATAATTTTCTTTTTGGTTTTCTAAACATAGTATTTGCCTTTCTTTTTAAAAGGGGGAGCGTTAACGCTCCCCCCTGTCCAACTTAATTGTTATTCAGTAAGGATAAATTAGCCGTTAGCCTTTGCGTATTCTGTCTTCCAACCGTCAACGAAAGCCTTAACAACATCGTCCCACTCGCCTGTGCCTGCTGCATACTGTGTAAGAGCTGTACCTACACCATTCTTCCAATCTTCGCTTGGCATTGTTGTGAAGTTCCAAGATACTGGTTCTTTACCTGCTGCTGTGTACTCTGCGTCTGCCTTAACGAATACGTTTGTAGCTTCCTTAGCATTGTTGAAAGGAATTACAAATCCCATATCGTCAGCCATTGCCTTTGTACCTGCTTCAGAAGATACACACCACTTCATAAAGTCAAGAGTTGCCTTCTGGTCTTCTTCACTTGCATTTGAGTTAACTACCCAATAGTTTTCTGAACCTGTGCATAGACCCTGATTTTCTTCGCCTTCAGCACCAATGTAAATTGGGAGCATACCCAAGTCTTCGTCCTTTAGACCATTTTTTGTAAGATCGCCATATTCCCAAGAACCATTCTGGAAGAATACAGCTTCGCCCTTATAGAACTCAGCTTCTGCATCAGAAGCTGTCTTGCTTGCAAGGTCAGTTGGCTTACAAGTAGAGTTGTTGATATAAAGGTCAAAAATGTTCTTATAATTGTCAAGGTATGTGCCCTTGATAGCGTCTGTTGATGTAACATTTTCATCCTTGTATTCATAGTAGATTGGTAGGTTAGCAAGGTGAGTCTTAAATCTCCAGTCAGATGAGCTATCCATACCTGTTGATGCGAATGCACCCTTAACGCCAAGAGCCTTAGCATTCTTCTGAATTTCTTCAGCAACTGTCTTTAACTTATCAAAGCTGTTGATGTCCTCAATCTTCTTAACTGAAGCAAAATCAGAATCACAATACTTCTGAAGTAATGTCTTGTTGTAAATGATACCATAAGACTCAATAACATAAGCAATACCCTTAACAGTACCTTCTGTGTTCTTAAGAGCATAGCTTTCGTTTGTAAGTTCCTTGTAAATATCTGTGTCAGCAAGATCTAAACAATACTCATCCCAGTTAGCAAGACCAACAGGACCATTAACCTGGAATAGTGTTGGAGCATTGTCCTTGTCCATTTCAGCTGTAAGTGTTGATTCATAAGTACCTTCAGCAGCTGTTGTAACCTTTACATCAATGCCTGTTTCCTTTGTGTAAGCCTTAGCTAAATTCTGCCAAGCTCCATCCTGTTCTGGTTTAAAGTTTAGATAGTAAACTGAACCCTTAGCTTCTTCCTTTGATTCGTTACTGCTACAACCTGCCATACAGGAAGCTGCCATCAGACAAGCCATAGAGGCTGCAACTGTTCTTTTAACAATTTTCTTTTTCATAATTGATCTCCCTTTTTATAAAATTTGTACGGATTATGCTCCGAACCTAAGTTGATAACAGATTTAAAACCGTTCTGTCATCTCATCAACACAAGAATATCATAATTCTGTTACAAATGCAATATATTTTTAAAAAATTATTAAAAAATTTTGTACAGCACTTATTTTTGCCATTTCACATACCCCTTATTTTATATGTATTTTGTACAATAATTTTTAAATCATAAAATTCATAAACCCCATTGATATGAGGTTTTTCCCTATGTTATGGGATTTTTTGACCCATAATAATGACCATTCACTATTGAACAAGTGAGGTTTTTGTGGTAGAATGTACTAAAATATATAAGGACTGATTTTAATGAATAAATTTAAAGATTCTGCATTTGCAAGATTTTTTACAAAATTCCCCAATCTCATATTGGCAACTTTGCTGTACTCTCTGCCACTAACAGTTTTTACTGCCATAGCCATATTAGTAGGCTGGGCAACAGGCTTTAACAACATTATAATTTGGTGTCTTGGCTTAATTCCAACCTTTCCTCTATACTCGGGACTTGTTATGGTGGTAAGGAAATATGCTGTTGAGAAGAAAGATGTTCCTGTTTTTAAAACCTTTAAAAAGGCTGTTAAGGAAAATTGGAAGGTTTTTATTCTTCACGGAACTTTATCCTATCTAATTATTGTTTGCACAGTTTTTGCCCTACTCTATTACTATTCCTTAGCAAAAACTGATATGACCTTTGGTGCTGTTCTAACACTTTACATCCTCTTCACAGTGCTACTGCTAATGATGATGCACTATGTGCCAATTATGTCAGTTACATATGACCTTAAAATAAAGGATGTTTACAAAAATGCCTTTTTGCTGATTTTTGGTAAAATCGGACGAAATATTATTGCTATTATTTCGGTGGCAATTCCAGCCTTTGCATTATTTATTGCAGTTATGTTTACAGATGGTGTGTGGTTCTTTGTTACAGGTAGCGTTGCTCTGCTAATACTCCCACTTTTGTATAGCTACATTTCCATTAGTGTTATTGCAAAGGGCTTGCAGGAAACTGTTGGTTCATTTACAGTTGATGAGAAAAAGCATCAGCCTGTTGTTATTGAAAAATATGAAAGAGAGGTTGCCAACAACTCCCAAAGTGACTATGTTTTCATCAATGGTAAAATGGTGAAAAGGGATAAGCAAGAAAAATAATTTATATTAAAACTCCTCCTCACTTTAATTGATTAAAGTGAGGATTTGTTATATAATCATCATATATTATTGAAAGAGGCGAATTTAATGGAAATTACATATGAGCTAATCCAAAATGAACAGCAGATACAGGAGCTTTATTCCCTTGCAGACAGGGTGTGGCACGAGTACTTCCCTTGTATTCTTGAAAAGGAACAAATTGACTATATGGTAGAGATGTTCTTTGCACCAAAAGCTATTGCAGAGAACATCAAGCAGGGATATGAATTTTACTTTGTAAATGCCAATGACAAAATTGGTTTTATAAGTGTACATCCCGAAAAAGACAGGCTTTTCCTCAGTAAGCTATATTTAACTAAGGAAAACCGTGGCAAGGGCTATGCAAGTAAAATGATGAACTTTGTAAAAAATCTTGCCAAGGAAAAGGGTTTTGCCAAGGTTTATCTTACAGTCAACAAGTACAACACCCACACCATTGATGTATATAAGCACCATAACTTTGTGGTAACAGAAAGCGCACAGTTTGACATTGGCAAAGGGTATATAATGGATGACTTTGTAATGGAATGTGAATTGTAATAACGGAGTTTTATTGAGGTCATTTTATTCTACAAAACACCTTTATGCCATTATAGGTGTTTTTCATTGACTTTTACACTTTAATGTAGTAAAATAGAGAAGAATGCCGACCTCGACAGAAATGGGGTTAATTTTAGGAGGTATGATATGACACAAACAAGCATATGCATACTTATCTCAATTGCAGCATATTTGATGTTAGTGCTGATGATTGGTGTAGTGTGTTCAAAACAAAACAACTCAGTTGATGACTTCTACCTTGGTGGTAGAAAGTTGGGTCCTCTTGTAACTGCAATGAGTGCCGAGGCATCTGATATGAGCTCCTGGTTACTTATGGGATTGCCTGGTGTTGCGTACCTAAGTGGTGCAAGTGAAGCTGTGTGGACAGCCTTGGGACTTGCAGTTGGTACTTATCTCAACTGGCTAATCGTTTCAAAAAGGCTTAGAAATTACAGTCAGAAAATTGGTGCAATTACAATCCCTGACTTCTTCTCAAAGCGTTTTGGAGAAAAAAACAAGTTCATTATGGCAATTTCAGCCATTGTAATCATTGTATTCTTTGTCCCATACACAGCATCCGGCTTTGCAGCCTGTGGTAAGCTCTTTGGTACACTGTTTGGCATTGACTACCACCTTGCAATGATAATTTCAGCAGTTGTTATTGTTGGATACACAACAATTGGCGGCTTCCTTGCTGCATCAACTACTGACTTTGTACAGAGCATTGTTATGACAATCGCCCTACTTGTTATCTTAGGTTTTGGTATTTCAACTGCTGGTGGTATTGGTAATGTTATTGACAATGCCCAGTCACTACCAGGCTACTTTAGTCTTACAGAGGCATTTGACCCTGTTACAAAGACTTCATCAGACTTTAGCCTACTAAGTATTTTCTCACTACTTGCTTGGGGACTTGGCTACTTTGGTATGCCACATATTCTTTTAAGATTTATGGCTATTAAGGACAGCAAACAGCTAAAGGTTTCAAGACGAGTTGCATCCGTTTGGGTTGTAATTTCTCTTGCTGTGGCTATCTTTATTGGCTTTGTAGGTCTTGCAATGACAAGCAACGGCTCTATGGAGGCTCTTAAGGACAGCGAAACTATTATTATCAGCATTTCTCAAATTCTTGCTGATAAAGGCATTGTATTTGCCTTACTTGCCGGTGTTATTCTTGCGGGTATTTTGGCATCCACAATGTCAACAGCTGATAGTCAGCTACTTACTGCGTCATCAGGTGTTTCTGAAAACATTATCGGTGGACTGTTCAAGGTTAAGACCTCTGAAAAAATGGCAATGGTAATTGCAAGGGTTACACTTATTGTTATTTCAGCAATAGCAGTTGTCCTTGCTTGGGACAGCAATTCATCTGTATTCAAAATCGTTTCATTCGCCTGGGCAGGTTTTGGTGCTGCATTCGGTCCTGTAATGCTATGCGCATTGTTCTGGAAGCGTGTCAACAAAACAGGCGCACTTTGTGGTATGATTGCAGGTGGTGGAATGGTATTCCTGTGGAAGTATGTAATTGCTCCAATAGGTGCAGAAAATCCTGCTCTCTCCTTCCTCAACATCTACGAGCTACTCCCTGCATTTATTACAGGTCTTGTGGTAATCATTGTTGTAAGCCTTCTAACAAAGAAGCCAGAACAGAAGATTGTTGATACTTTTGAAGAAGTAAAGAAAATGGCTTAAATACTGTACAAAAGCTAAATAAGGCTCTCAGTCGAGGGCCTTATTTTTTTCTTTACAAAGACATAATAAAGGAGTAAAATAGACATATAGGAGGTTATATATGAAAAGAATAATTATAATTTCATTGACGATATTTCTGGTAATGCTAACGGGATGTAATTCCCAAAGTACAACGGACTCTAATACATCAGAAATCTCTAAAGACATAACAAGTATGGAGGTTCTCATTGATAATCAGCTTGTGAAAATCACCGATAATCTAACCTATAGCGACCTTGAAAAACAGGGTTTTACCCTTGACGAAAACTACAACGGAGTATTGGAAAGAACGCTAAAGCCAAGTAAGAATGACTCAATGATTATGGAAAGCTTCAATGTTAAGACTTCAAAGAATAAGCTGATTGCTATTTCTGTTGCAAACACAGGAAATACAGAATGTACTGTTAAGGAAGGCACAGTTTGTTTCATTGGCACATATTCAGGTGAGGAATACGACCATAGCTACACACTCCCTTCAGGAATAAAGCACAATGATACATCAGAAAAGATTATTAAGGCTTGGGGACAGCCACAGGTTAACCTCTCACACCTTGAAAGTGGAAAAATGCTACAGTACAAAACTGACAAATGCACATTTACTGCAAATCTTGATGATAATGGCAAGATGGTAACATTCTCATTTATGCTGAACTAAATACTACATAAGTAAAACCACCCTTGAGGTGGTTTTTTACTGCAAAAAAACAGGAGCATTTCTGCTCCTGTAATTTTATTCTTCTGTTTCTTCATCTTCTGATGTAACCTTAATTTCTTCAAGGATAGCATCAAACTTGCTTACATCAAATGGAAGTACTGAATCGTAGTCAATAAGTCCAAGGTTATCGCAACCAACAAATGCATCAGATGTATAATAAACATCTCTGTTTGGAAGAACAAGCATCTTCATATCCTTTGCATTTTCAAAGGCTCTGTCAGCAATACCTACAACAGGACAATTATAAGAATCATCATCTTCCTCATATACAACTGAAGATGCAATCTTCACTACACCATTGTCTGGTATTTCTTCATAGCCTGTCACTACTGCAACATACTTTGCCTCGTCACTACTGTATGTAACACCGGCATATTCGGAGTTATTCCTAAGAATTGTGTACTCAATGCCACTTTCTAACTCTGTGGCAACATTGTCACTACCAAGCTTACTATCCTTTTTTATAGCATTTGCCTTGTCATAGCTTGCAAAGCCAAGAGATGCCTTATAATCATCATATGCAACACCTGGTATATGGAGAGTTACATCTGACACATACTGAATTTCATCCTTGTCATTTACTCCAAGAGTGATTTTACCAAAACTTTCTGTAGCCACAACAACAGGAGGTTCTACTGTGTGGAAAACATAGTCGGTAATTTCTGCACCACTAAAGGCTGTTGAGCTAATTGACTGAACACCACTTAGGTCAAGCTTTTTAAGGTGTTTTGCGCTACAAAATGCCTTGTCAGCAATAGCCACAGTGTTGTTATCCACCTTATATACCTTGTTATTTTTTTGTGCCATATACTTTAAAAGTACTGACTTATCTGCTGTATAGATAACCTCATCATCAGCAGTAAATGGTGAAGTATATTTCACATCATCAATTTCAGTTGTTTTGCTAAACTTTACTTCCTTTAATGTGTCAGTATCAAAGGCTGTAAAGTCAATGCTGTTAACTGTAGCTGGAATTGTAAGCTTTTCAACCTTTGAACCAAGGAAAGCATAACCACTAATTGCAGTTACCCTTGCACCGTCAAGCTCTGTAGGTAGCTTTAGCTCCTTTTCATCGCCACGATAGGTAGCAATTTGGCAAGTTTTTTTCTCGCTGTCTAAATATACAACATCCCATTCATTAACAGGAGTTGTTGTCTGTGTTTCTGGTGTAACAACAGGAACTGTTACAGATACTTCGGGAACAACTGCTGTTGGCTGGGTTGTTTCTGGAGGCTGAGTTTCCACCACATTAGGGTTAGTTACATTTGAATTAGTAACAGGGGAAGTAGCCACAACTGTATTGTCAGAATCATTAGGAGCAGTAGGTGAAATAGAAGTATTTGGTTCTGTTGTTACCTGCTGAGCCTTTGTTTCGGTTGGAATAATCTGTTGTGTTGCATTATCATTAGAGTTTGTATGCTTTTTGCTTTCACCTGTAACCGTACCCTTATCATTCTTAACAACAGGTGCATCAGTCTGCTGAACACGGATTTTTGCACCTAAGGTCAAAAAGCTGTCTGAATTATAAGCAAGGGATGAAAGGTCATAGCAACAGTATTCAAGAAGGTAGTAAGAAACTCCACCACCAATAGTCATACCAAGTCTTTTAACATTTGTTGCATCAGTAAATTTCTGGCCAACCTGTGCTATGCCAAGGGCAGAATTTTTCTTATAATCCTCAATATACTTTTTTAGTTTATTTCCAGAACCTGTGTAGCTCTTAACCTGTGAAGTGATGTCACTTACATTAAGGTAAAAGCTGTCGGACACAGTCTTGTTGTCTGCCATAAAATTATGTAAATCAAAATCAAAGCTCATAAAGGAGTTAAGGTTAATTGTACCTGTATTTTTAACCTCAACAAATCTATAGCCAACTGTACCTGCTGACCAATTCTTATCCTGGCTAATTGCATTGTCCACAACAACATCGTCACCGGCTGTTGAGCCTGAAGTTAAGAGTTTTCCGTCCTCATAATAAACATTTACGGTTGCACCAAACTCACCCATACGAATAACTGTGTTGAGGTAATCAATCTTTGATGTGAGCCAAGAAAAAGTAAAGGCAGTGCAAAGTAGCAGAGCCACCAAGCTAACAGCTGTGGCTGATACAAAGCTCCTCTTATTCAGTTTTGTTGTCAGAGTTTCCGTCTTTTTTGACGGATTCTTCAAATTCTCTTGTAACATCGTACTGAACCTTTCTTTTGATTAGTCTGAATAATGTTATAAATTCATTGCTAAATGCAAGAAGTATCACAAGCAATACGGCAATAAGTCCGTAAGGGGTTATAAAAAAGCTATACAGCACCCCTACTATAGGTACTTTAAACTCCATAATACCCAATATCTGGTCTTCATAGACTATTGGGTCAATTTCTGGGTTGGCGTCACCCTTGGTACTGAACAAACGGTGACCGTCAACTTCCTGTATATCTTCAATTCGGTGAGTAATGACCTTACCGGTATAACTTCCCTCAGTACCATTATACGTTATAATGTCGCCAATTTCAAGTGTTTTTGTATCAATTTTTTTAGATAATATAACATCTCCTATAGAAAGCTCCGGTTCCATACTTCCAGAACTTACTCTATAAACAGAATAACCGAAAATTGTGGTGTTGCCTCCAGTAACTCTTTGAACAAAAAAGAAAATTACTGTAAGTATCATAACTGCCAAAAACACAAAGCTTAAAGCACTTAAAATTTTCCTTATAACTTTTACAAATACTTTCAATTCCTTTTACCTTATACTTGATAAATTAGTAGGTTGCCTAACGTAATGTTACTTAGTGATGCATCACCACTACCACCACTGCTTGGAAGTGAAATGTACCAATCAAGGATAGCACCTGTTTTACTCTCACCATCACTTGTAACAGGAACTGTAACATTTTTTGCCAATGTTACAGATTTGCTGTTTGAGTTTACTAACTGATTAACAGGAGTAAGGGTACCAACCTTCACATTGCCAGCAAGCTGACTATTTTCAAGAACTACTGTTACCTTTGCTGTTTTAGAACTATGTGTATCTTTGTTCGCTTCCACATTATATATTGTTGTTCTAAAGTGCAGTTTTTTACCAGGTTCAAGCTTTTCGGTTATTGTTTGGTAGGAAGTATCTGTATCGTTTTTACTTACTTTCTCTGTATAAGTCTTGCCGTCATCCTTTGAATAGTAGGTTTCGGCTGTAATGTATGAGCTATCCTCGTTGATATTAACAACTCGTTCAAAACCCAAGCTCTTGGCTGTATCTCCATTACTTCTGTTAAACCAAGAATATGTCATCACAACCATTGACACAAGGCAAAGTGATGCAACAAGACATCTGTAAATTATTGACTTTTTATTCATATTGCATCACCTTAATTCTATTCTGGTTTTCCAGTTTCGTAACTCATGCCATTACTGTTACACCCTGTTAGGATATAACTTGTATTATCACCAAATGTTATTAATTGTGTGTTCCAAGGTCCGTTTGCTGTGCCAGGGTTCGTAAAATCAGTTACTCCCTTGGCATAACGAGTAATTGTAATAGATGTAGAGCCTGAACGAACAGGAATTACATAGTGTCTATACTCTACATTACTGGAATCTTTAACAAGCCCAACAAATACAAGTGCTGAGTATTTATCATAATTATCAAACTTTGCAGCCAACTTAGCTTCTTGGTTATATGGTTGACCACCTGCAGTTGAATTCTTAATATAAATATCCATCAACTTGTCACCCCAATATCCTGTGCCGGAATATGTGGCAGGTTTTGGAGTTATTGTTACAGTTGCGTCATTTGAACCTACAGTACAGTTGTACTTCTTAGTAGTAACATTATCGTTATTACTATAAGAACCAACGATATTTTCAGGCACAAAGCAACCTGCATTTAGTTTGTATTCGCTACTTTCATTTATAGTAGTTGTAATCTCTATTGTTGCACCCTGGAATCTATATATAGTTACAGTTTCATCTGCAACGGCTTGTGCCACTCCGTCAATTTTTAAACCATCAAGATTTTCCCAATTTACGGTAATTGCATAGAGCTTGTCAAACTTTGCAACAATTTCTGCATCTTCCGTTACATTTGTAAGGTAATAAGACAATGCATAACTACTATCTAAAGGAGTGTCATCTCCTTTTTTATAGAAACCTCTGAATTCATATTGATTTTCAATAGAACTGTCAATCTTTACTGTCAAAGTAACAGTTGAGCCATAGCTAACTTTTATTCCCTCATCTGTTGCAGTAGCACCATTGATAGTTGGTGTAATAAGAGGCTCGTCAAGTGGGTCGCCTGTTGCAAATTCAACACAACTTAGCTTTACCTTTGGATTATCAGCAATATTGACAACAATCTTTTTGTCTTTACTGCCTGTACCATCAAATGAATATTGCCAAATTCCACTTTTGGCAGATGAAAGTGTGGTACTTTCATCAGTTACACTACTAATGTAGTAACCGTCAGCAGGTTGAACTACAATATTTTTACTTTCGCCATATTTCTCTGGGTTAATGTTAAATATTTTATCAGCATCTGCTGTCAGAGTTTTTCCATCATAGGTAACTGTGGCCTTGGTATCGTCCTTTTCGGAATTGTAATGAACCTCAATATCCAGCTTTGGAACATCAACTATTGTTACCTCTATGGTTATATTTGCTTTTACATTATCATAAGTTTTTGTCCAAGGGTCGCCCTTAATATTATAGGCAGATATACCTGTACCTGTTACATTGTAGATATAATAACCGCTTTTTGGAGTAGCAGTTACAGTAACATCACTATTATACTGTAGGTCACCCACAACAGAAAACTCACCTTGGTCTGTTGTAACTGTATTATCTGTAGCAATTGACTGAGAAGTAAATGTCTTTTCTGTGACAGTTTCACCATAATTCAGCTTAACTTTAACAGTAGGATTATCATTATATTCAGCAACAAGGGTAATATCACTTGCAACAGTTAGGGTTGAGGTTGCAGTAATTTCAGTCTTATTACCCTCATCATCTGTATAGTACCAACCCTTAAATGAAGCACCTGGCTTTTGAGGTGTTGGAAGTGTGCCAAAAGCAGAGTTAAAAGTTACCTGCTTTGTATCAGACACGCCCTCGTCAAAGCTACCACCATCAGGGTCAAAGGTTACTGTATATTTCTTTGCAGTGAAAGAGCCATAGTATTTCTTATCACCATATTCCCCTGAAGAAATTTCTGTGGCGAGAGCACCAGAGGTTGAGCCCTTTTTCCATCCACCAAAGGTATAACCTGTTTTTTCCGGAACAGGGAGAGCAACTGACTTTGTTTCACTAAAAGTATAGGTTTTTGGAGTTAGAGAGGATGTATCTTCCTCATTAGAGCCTGTAAAGAGCTTATATGTAATATTATAAGTTTTAGGCTTAAAGGTTGCGTGAACTACAACATCCTTGCTTGGCATTTTCACACTGTCGCTTGATGTAATATCAACATCGTCAAAAGTAAGTGTATCCAGCTCATAACCTTGTTTTGGTGTTACTGTAAATTCACTTCGTGCTATACTCTCATCTGCCTCACCGGTTACAGGACCTGTAACCTCACCATTACCGTCATTGGTATAGGTAATGTTAAATATAGATGATTCATAGGTATAATACAGCTTTTTGTCTGTACCACTTGTGTCAAGGTAGAGAGTTACATTCTTTCTACCTGCGTAATCATCAGCATCTTCAGATCTAACAAACCTTAGAAGGTTTGATTCAGTTGTATCGTCACCATTATACTCAGTTAGGGTCAAAGGATTTTCTGAAGATGAATATTTATAAAATGTGTGTCCGATGCTTACTTCATTTTCTACCTTAGAAGCATACCAAACACCATCTTTACCTGAACCAGTATGAATAAAGAAGAACTGATCTCTACTATAATTGCTTTCCTGCACTATATAAGAAAGTTCAGCAACGCTTTTTCCTGTTTCATACTTGTACAGTCCTTCTTTAACCTTAGTGAAAGGCATGTCTTTTGAATCATAACTCCAAAGGTGGCCATTGATTCTACCACATAAGTAGTACTTTGCTTCATCTTCAACAGTAACGGTTACAGTATCTTCAACTGAAGTATAACCGTTACAGCTTGCCACAACCTTAAAGGTATATGTGCCAACACCTGTTGGTGTAAATTCAACAGATGCTGAATCTTCTCCTGATGTAACCTCATAAGTGTCACTTGTAAATGAACCACCAAGGCTGGAGTCGGAAACATTTGTAAATGTGTATGTAACACTTGTTGCGTCTGTCTTTTTATTAGTAAGAGTTGCAGTTAGTGTTAGTGGAGTGTTCTTTTCAACACTTTCAAGATTAGATGTTAAATCTACACTTTCGGCAAGGGCAGGGTTAACAACTCTAAATTCATCTGTATCAGCCAAAACATAGATGCTCTTATCGTAGAGAACTGTCTTCAGCTGATAATCACCTACAGGTAGGTCAGATGTATCAACCTTGCCATCTACAATTTGCACTTCTTTGATAGTATCAAAATTTGCACCTGAGCAAAGGTAATACTTAAAATAGTTTTCATCACCAATACTGGAAATACCTGGTGTTGTATTTGTATCAACAGACAACTGATTACCTGCAATGATTGAAGAATCTACAACAGTATCAGCTGTTCTTGTGGAACCTGCGTCATAGGAGTAGAGGTAGTCTTTATTATTTACAACAGCTTTCTGTGAAAAAGCTGAATTTGAATTACTACCACAAACAATATATGTTGCACCAGCCTCAACACTACATTTTAATCCTGATGTCCAGTGACCTTGGTAATATACTGTATTTGGATATAAAATCGCAAAACCATATTGGTATTTTACATTATCTTTCAATGTTTTTTTATTTGTTGCATCAACTGTTGCTGCAGGATTATTTAATGTGTTATCTGTTGTGAAATAATACTTGTCATTATTTCCCCAATCATCACGCTCACCTGCATAAACCATTATCTTCTCGCCTTTTAGAATGGCTTTTAGGTCTTCTTCTGAAATATCAGATGTTTCGCCACCTGAACCACCACTTGAGGTATAGGTTGTCCAATCACCATTATTATAGTAATTTCTTCCATCAGTTGGTATATTTAAATCTCCTGTTTGATTACTACCCTTATTACTGAAAATAACCATATTATAGGTTGAATCAACACTAATCTTCCAAATGTTATTTTCAATATTTTCCATTTCTCCACCAGGCCAGTTATTATTTTGGGAGGTATTTGAACTATTCCACATATATGCGTGTGGCGTTGACCAGTTAGATGTATTTTTAAAATAAATTGTACTTGGAACTGCGCCAACTTCAACTACATCAACATTTGCGCCTGATGCAATTAACTGCCTTGCACTTGTGGTTGATGTTGAATTAACATTGATGTCTGAAAGTAGTGCCTGTGTATCTTTTATAACAAGGTTACTACCTAAGTCCCTTGCTGATACCTTTGCATCGGTGCACAGAACCATAACCATTGCAATAACAAGTGCAACAGCCACATTCAGCCACTTTATTAAGTTTTCAGCAATTGACTTTCTCATAATAACCTCTTATTCTGGGTCTTTAGTATAATCTGTAATTGTGTAATAGACCTCTGTTTCATTATCAGCTTTGCCTGTAGCATCCCAATAATATGTAAGTGTTTCTTTTGAGCCGGTTCTTTTTAGCTTGAACTCAACCCTTGCAACACCCTTTAAGTCTTTGATAATAGCTGTTTGCTTAATCTGATCATTACCGTCATAAACATTTATAAGCTCTTGGTCAGCAGTTCCCATCATATTTCCATTTGCATCATATGTAGTGTATGTACCACTTGTACAATCTGACAGGATTTGGTCTGCTGTTCCGTCATAAAGGTAAATGAACTTGGAATTAGCATTATACCAATTTGTATTAAGCTGGAACACCATATCAATTTTATCATTTTTAGCAACAAGGAAATTTTCCCCTGTTGTTGCATCATTACCCTCAAGCCAAATGTTAATTGTCACTTTTGCTTTGCCTTTGCCAGGTATGGTGAAGATTGAACTTTTATCCTGATAATATTCAGAAAAAACTTCAGGTGTAACTTCAGTAGTAGTACCGTCTGGGTTTACTGAAGCATAAGGGGTTGCATTTGGAGCAAAGATTTTTGTCTTTGTCACATCATCAATAGTTGTAGTAACAGACATTCTGATTGAATTTGCATTAGAATTATCTTGGCCCTCTACAAATGTACCATATACAAATCTTAATGTTTCACTATCAAAGTAAAAATCTGTTTTTTCAGAATCTATAGATATAACATCAAAATCAAAGGAAAGGTAGCTAACCGATTTATCATTAGCATCAAGCTTTTTGTACTGATTATTTGATGTTTGATAAAAAAAAGTTTTGCCGTCAGCTGAAGTCAGCTGAGAAAGTGCTACACCATCTGCAAAATCTGCAAACTGATTAAGCTGGATATATGAATTCTCTACATTTCTACCAACTGTAACAGTGTGAAAATACTTTACATAATTTTCTGGTGTATCCTTAATATTACCCTTTCCTACATTAACATTCATATTAGTATGTTGTTCAATCCAGCTATAGGTTGTAACTCCACCAACAGCCACTACAAGGATAAGTGCTATAACGGAAAGAATAATATTAAATTTTTTGCCCTTATTTCCAGGACTTTTTTCTCTCTTACCCATTACAGCACCTCCTTAATCATAAATTTTTATCGTGGAACATTCTCTCTTGTGTACTTCCAACTATCTACATCATAGTAAATAACTTTGGAACCATTAGTACCAAACTTGTTAAATCTTGCGTCTTTATATTTTGCAAGATCCATTGTTGCTTCAGAATAGTTCCATTCGGTGTCATCGCCAGCCGATCTTCTATAGAACTGAACGCTTGTTTCGTAACCCTTTGGAATTACTGCACCATAATCCCTGTTTGAGTTACTCCAAGTAAAGGTTTGGTTGCCCATATATGTATCATCCAAAGGCGCCATAAACACCTTGTACTTATCATTACTACTGCTTGAGTTAAAATATGCCTGATAGTTTGCGTGGCCAGAATCTTTGCTATCTTCAGTGACAATACCACCTGTCAAATTTAGGTATGTTATTGACTTACCCCAATAAGACCACATTATATCACTCTTATTGATTGCAAAATATGAGTATCCTGCATTAACGGATGCCATCCAACCACTACCAAATTCGATAGTAGCCTGTTGTGTAGCATTTGCATTTGCATAATACGGAACGATACCAGCGTTACTTGTTGTGATTGCATCATTAACAAAAACATTTGCGTGGAATAAACGCTTTGTAACATTCTTTGGATACATTCTGTATCTTATTTTGCTTTCTATCTTTGGCTTATAATTGCTGTTAATTTCATATGTATATGACAACTCCATATTCACATACGGAATCTTCTTATGGTCAGCACCTGTAACAGACTGGTTGAAGTAACAGAACATACCATTAGTATCTGCAAAGTTCGACCTTGTTTGGTCAAACATAGTTACCTCCTTGAAGTAACTATCGCTAAAGTTACCCCATAATCCAGCCTCGTAATTATCTATCTGATTTGGATAAGTAACTCCGTCCTTTGTACCTTCGTGTGAGTCACCCAGAATATTGTAAACAAGCTTAAGACCTGCCTTTTTATCAGTCATTGTACCAGAGGAATTGAGTTCAGCAGCACCTGGTAATTCTAACGGGCCCCAATAATCCCAACTGTTAGAGGTAGTCGCTTTGGAGTATCTTCTAATGTAAATTTTTGTAACATTTTGTGGAAGTTGGGCTGTCCATGTTTTTTCGTCATCACCAAGACTTAAGGAATAATGATTCATTTCAGAAAGAGGCTTTGATAGGCTGTAATCACTTGCATTGATTATGAACATATTAGCTCTTGTTGAGTCTGTTTCGCCATTTTTAAGCCAATTATTAACGGTTCTGTCAACAATTTGAACAGTGTTTGTGTAATCTTTTTTAGTTGTAAGGATGAGAGAAATTTTAATATCTTCATTATTTACAATATCGCTGGAAAAATTACCACTTGCACCTTCAAGCCAAATAGAAACAGTTATCTTCTTATTCTCTCTACCAGCAATAGTGAATAAAGGTGCCTTCCTTGAATATGTGTAAGCATTTAATGCACTCATACTCTGATCTGCACATACAGGAACACCTGTATCATTATCTATGGAGCTTACAGCGTTCTGTGTTTTTGAGCCACCATCTGTATTTATAACGGCTGTATTACTAAAAATAGTAGGAGTACCACCGTCGTGACTATCAATTGAAACTCTGATATGCTCTGAACCTGTACCTGAAATTGAGGAAATTTCTGACAAATACACAGGGGTTGATTCCAAGACCTGTGTAGAAAGAGAAAATGTAAATTGCACCATTTTCTTATTTTTTCCCTTATCATCCTTGCCATTATAAATATCAGCAGAGTTCACCTTACGGAATCTAAGTTCATTGGTTTGTACGCCGTCATCAGCAGTTACTTCGTTAAATGAATCATCAGGGGTGTAGAAATCCCTACCATTAGCTGATGAAACCTCTCTTAAATCAAAACCACTAATATCAATACTATTTTCATCAGAATCCTCCCACTTAGCATCAAGGCCTGTGTCAAGCTGGAGGGACATTTCATTAGTATCAACATCATCATGGTCGTTGCTATCAACCCAAGAATAGGTTGTAATAACAAGAAGGCACATAATAAGGACAAGTGAAGTAACAGAAAGTATTACACTTGTACTTTTCTTTTCCATCATACTTCTTTTCTTATCCATTTTTGCACCTCCTTAATTTTATTAGATTTAAATAGGAATACCCAAGAACTGGAACTTTGCTTTGAATTTGCCACCAACAAGCTCCTTCCTTGCCTCGGCATCAAAGCCATCTACCCAAATTGCAACATTAACTTGTGTTGTAAAGTATTTATCTTCGGCATTTGCTTTTGTTGTTGTTCCAATGTAACCGTTTAGCTTTGTACCATCTATAGGCTTTTTGGAATTTAGATCTGGCAAATCACTTGTACCTGCAACATAACCTTTAACTGTGTCATGATTGTTTACATCATAAGCCATTGTTTTTCTAAGTGGATTTTTTACATATTCTCCACCAATCTTCGTAAAGTACCAATGTTCACCTGAACCTGGAACTAAATCTGGAAAAGAATGATTACTTGATGTGGAAGGAATTTTCCTAAAGTAATTATCCATATTTTCACCATAATCATCATTCATAGGAGCAGTAACTCGAACATTATATCCCTTTTCTGCATCACCTGCAAGGTTAAAGAAAACATCCGGACGAGGTAGCCAAAGAAGCCTTGTTTCTGAATCATCAGTAAAAGCCACTCTGGTTGCACCAACAACGCAGTCTTTGGAATATTTGTACCCATCAGAATCTGCCTTGTCAGAAATACGATACTGATTCATATAAGTATCTGTAACATCATTACTATTCCACTTCATAGAATGAGCTGGTAGTATTTCCGTACCAGTTTCACTCTTAACAGGAATTTCGCTAAGACCTTTAACATAAGAATTTTTTGTCAAATAAATATCAACAGCAACTGTGGAACGGAAATATAGAGTCTTGACAATATAGTCAGAGTCAGGGAACATAGTCTGATAATTATCCCAATCCTTACCATCAGTAGGAGTAAGATTTGGTGTGAAAAGTTCAGTCTGGTCATCCTTATTGGAAAATAGTGGACGCATAAAGTGTGTTTCAATACCGTCACCTGTAATTTCCTTTGATAAAGCTGATTCGCTATAATGTGTACCCTTCACAAGTGTTTGGTTATAGTCAAAATCTTCATCTTTATTTGTAAGACTTACCTGCAATGAAAGACCCGATGCGAACTGAATATCCTCGGTATCAACATTATCAGCAAGATTTCTGAAAAACCAAGCATAGGTTGCGATAGACAATAGAGCAACTAAAAGAATAATATTCACCACTATTAGGAGGTTTTTCTTTGTATTTTTGGATATGAAATTTGGTTCTTTAATCTCTTTCATAATTAACCTCCTTAGTTAGTTTCATTGTTTTCTACTGCATAAAAATGCAACGATACCTTCATATTGCCACCCTCAAGAGGTGTCTGAGCCTCTCGATCATAGCCTTCGCCCCAAATTCTAACAGTAATCTCATCACTTACATAGTAGCCCTGCTCATCCTTTTCTCCACCAACTGAAACAATGTAGTTTGGATAATTTGTCTTACTGATGGTACTTGTTGTAACATCTACATACTCAGTTGGAATTTTAGGAATATCGCTACTTAGGAAATAATCTATTTTCTGATTCATTTTCTTCTTTTCAGTTGAGTCTGCATCAGGGTCACTTTCTGTTGTAGAAGCAACTCTACAGTAGAAAGCACTCTCTGATATAGATCGAGTTTCTGTATATGGTGTGAGTATGTTCCAAGCACCTTTTTGTTCAATTTTGGTAATATCAAGAACATACATATTATATTCAGATGTAATATCATAGGTGTTAGAGGCAACAAACTTTTCTCCATCAAAGTTTATATAGTAGTTACCTTCAAGTGTAAAGAGTCTGACTACATTTAGAGAAGTGGCAGATGCCTCGCCATCCTTAAATTTATTAACTGCATAAAATTTTGTTCCTACATCACTAAATACAATGTTACCAGAAACATCAATAGCAAGATATTTTCCAGAATCATTCTTTAATGTAAAGGAATTGTCAGTCGAAACTGCGTCAACTGTCCAGAATGCCGTGGTTTTTGCACTTGGTGGGTCGGTAATCGTTGTTGCACCACCTTGTGCAGTTGCACTAATTGCATTAGTACCTGCTGAAAAAACAAGAGAATCGCCCTTTACAGGATAGTACTTGTCCTCTTTGTTAACATCAACTTTATATGTAGTAACGCCACCTAAGGATGAACCACCAACAACACCTGCAAGTGCCTGTTCGGAGTCACCTTGAGCTGTGGTTCCTCCTTGTGTTTTTGAGAATGCAATCTGAATGATACAACCCTCAGCAGGTGGGTCGCTCAAAAGAATTATATCCTGAAAACGAGTGTAGTTATAACCATTGTAATTAACATTATAGTCATTACCAGTACCACCTTGACTGTTAAGAGAATGACGCATTTGAACCTTACCAAAAGGTGTATCTATCTGATCATTTCCTTCTCTATAAAAGGCAACATTGTTTTTCGGTATCATTTTGTTATCACCAAATAACTTAAATTGTAGAGATGTATTAGAAGAGTCTTGGGGATTTGTAACAACAAAAGGTAGGTTTGTGTTTTTCTTAATTTTAGATCCTGGTGGAATACGAATATTGATATAATACTGTCCGTCAGTTTGATAAAATTGTGCTCTCAGCTGATTTTTACTGGAACCACCGGTTTTAATGATTTTTATCATATCAGCTTCTACATTATTATTTTCAGTTGTAATGGTAACTGTATCACCATCAACACTTGTTGTATTCATCCACAGGTAATATCCTGATGGTGTGCCACCTGTAAGTAGTCCTTCTGATGATGAACCTGTTGTTTTTACAACGGTGGAGTCAAGAACTTTGTCACTTTCTTCTTCTTTTTCTGCTTTTACCTTTTTATATGAATAATCAGTCCTGTCTATTTCAGCCTTGTTATAAAGCTGAATATCATCGTTAGGAATCCATAGGCTTTGCAGACTGTAACTTTCTTCGCCGTTTTCATTTGTATCTGAATTTAGGAAAGCTACTCTTGACGTTGCTGAAATAAAGTTTCTGGAGAAACCAAAATCACCCATATTTTCTTCATAGGTTGTTGGGTCATACACACATTTTCCATCAGAATCTTTAGTACTAGTATCTGGTGTTACCTTGCTTTCATTAGTCAAATAAACATTACAAGGTTTGTCGTTACGGAAACGGAGTTTGTACTCAATATACTTGCGATTTTTATAAGGAGTAACATCCTGCCAACTTACAGGCTCCTCAATATTATCAATATCAAGACTATCATAGGCATTTTCAGCAACTTTTACAAAGCTTGGTTCAAAGAACTGTAGTCCGTTACCACTAATCAAGGGTAGTGGATTTTTCCTGTTGAAAGCTGTTTCAAAGGTTTGCTCGTATTTATATGGTGTCCATTCGCCATTATTTTGCTCTATTGCAACCTGCAAACCGTTACCGGTAACTGACTGAACATTGATACCACTTGCATCAGCTTTTTGCTTTGAAGTGAACCAAGCAAGGACACAAAGAATTAGGATTACAAGAATGACAACAGAAAGGGCAACATACTTTGCCATTAACTTATGACCACTATTTTCCATTTCTTCATCAAGGAACTTTTTAGTTTCTTCTGCCATTTGTAATCCTCCTTTCCTTAATCCTCTTTTATGTCGTTAATTGCATTTGGATTTTCTTTGAGCTTTTTCTTCATTTTTGCGATAAAGTCCTTGGTCTTTTGCTTTTCAGCTCTGACCTTTTTTGCTTCCTTATCACGAATCTCTTTAACTTTTCTATTATACTCTTTTTCAAGCCTTTTTTCAATATCTTTTAGCTTTTGGTTGAACTTCTTTTCTTCTTCTGAATAAGCCTTATCCTTTAGCTTGTTTGCCCTTGCAATTTCTGCATCGTGGCGTTTTCTCTCCTTAGCAAGGGAATCAGCTGTATCTCTATGAAGCTTTTCGATTTCCTTAGAATGGGAATCAGCCTGATTTTTCAGTTCCTTTTCCTGCTCATCCTTTAGAATTTCAACCTTAGCATCAAACAGACGCTTTTGCTTTTCGTTGGCTTTATTTAGAGCCTCTTTGTCATTTTCAAAGTCAGCCTTTTGCTTTTCAAGAGCCTTTTGATGACTCTCATTTGCCTTTTCCATTTTACTGTCAAAGGATTTATTAAGTGCTAAAATATTAGCCTTGTTATCTGCATTGATTTTCTCAACCTCTGCCTTATGGCTTGTATTGATGCCATCAATTTCAGCACTATGCTTTTGGTTAATTGACTGAACCTCACTTTTGTGCTGTGAGTTCAGGCTGTCAATCTCTGCACTATGCTTTGAATTCAGACTTGCAACTTCATTTTGATGCTGAGTGTTAAGGTTCTGAATCTCTGTCTTATGCTGAGTTCTTTCTGTTTCAATAGTATTATTTAGGCTGTCTATAGTAGTGTTCAAGTTAGCAATTTCTGCCTTCTGTTCAGCTATAATTCTATCTCTTTCAGCAATATCAGCCTTTAGTTTTTCAATAACGCCATTTAGCCTTGCAACTTCATCCTTAAGGGACTGAATTTCAGCACGGAGCTGTTTTTCAAGGTCAAGAAGTCTTGCAATTTCTGCCCTTGCTTCTTCAAGCTCGGAAGTTAGTCTTGCAACCTCGCCTTCAAGGAAGGCGATACGCTGTTTTTGTTCCTCAATAATACCAAGGAGTCTTTCGATTTCTGCCTTGAGTTCCTCAATCTTATCCTCAAGCTCCATAATGGTTCTCTTAAGGTTCTCAATTTCCTCATATGCAGCTTCAAGCTTGGCTGTTAAATCCTTAATCTGCTGTTCCCTTAGCTGTAAGGTCATATTAAGCTGGGCAACTGTAGATTTTAACTTGTGAATTTCAGTTTCTCTCTCACGAATTTCCTGCAAACGGAGGTTCATTTCCTCCTGGCGAATAGCCTTGATTTTCTTCTCATATGCCTTCTGCATCTCTGCGTCAGGGTTGGCAGCCTGTCTTGCTTCCTCTGCCTTTTCCTCAAGGTATTTTTCGTGGAGAGCCTCTTTCATACCAGGATTTTGGGTGATGTCCATAACAAAACGGTTGTAACTCATTAAGCCATAGATTTCATCCTTAATTTCCTCGCTCATACCACCGTCAAAGGAATTCTTTTCAACAATAAAGCCAGGCTTTTGATATTTCTCAAGGAATGTCCAAAGCTGAACAGCCTCTTTAAAGTTAGGGTCCTTTTTCAGCATATTTGTCATTGTGAGAGGTGAGTGAACCTCCTCACAACCCTGGAGCTCCTGCATTAGCTGACTGTTGAGAATACCCTGTGTAATCTGCCTAATTCGCACAACACGGGCAAAATCTGTCATATTCTCAACATCATCTTTGGCATCATATTTATCAACCTCGTGATTTTCGTCACGGAAGTCAAAGCTGAACTGAATTTTCTGGCCGTGGTAGTCAATGTCACGAGTCATATGTGTTTCGTACAGCTTATCCCCCGGTGTTTCACGAAGCTTGGTGAATCTCTGCTGAATAAATCTTGAAATGTTTTCAAGGAGGGTTTTCAACACTCTATTTTCGTAAATGTTAAAGGTATCCTCTCGTCTAACATTCAGTAGCTTATTAGGTACAATGTCACCGTGTTCATCAAGCTTTGCAATAAAGTTTGCGTGGGAGGCAAGATGCTTTACTGTGTCAGGGCCAACCTTTTGGATTTTCTGCACAGAAACAATTTCTTCCTCGGTTATGATTGTACGGCGCATTTCGTCAACGGCATTTTGAATGTATGGCAGGGCATATTCAATAGCCTCAACCCAGTCCATATCAATGTAACGGGAGAAAACCTCACCCTTATGTACATCCTCGCCGTTGTCGGCTCTACTCATACCGTCCTTGTAGTAGTTAAAGGTGTAATCATCCTTTAGGGTCTCCTGCATTTCATAGTATGCACGATAAAGTTTATTCAATTTTTTGCCCATAAGGAACACCTCGTTTTAATATAGTTAAAATACAATTCAACCTCCCCCATAAAAGGGGAGGTAAATATTTGTTTTATACCATCTTCTGTAATCTTCTTAAGTAAGCCTTACATTCGCCCATATTTTCCTCGCCATAGAGGTGGTCCATATAGGCAACAAGACCGTCAATTTCATCTCTGATATATGAAAGGTTGAGGGACTCAAACTTTCTGAAGATTTTTCTTGCAAGAACATAGTCAAGACCGTCTATTTCCTTACCACCACAAGCAACATAGCAAGGTGTAAAGGACTGAATCTGACGCATAATTCTGTTACCAAAAGCAATACGGAAATGCTCAATAACATAGTCGTCAAGTAGATTCAACTTGTCAAGTAGTTCATCAGAAACTGGGTTTGTCTGCTTTGCATTTTCAAATAGCTGTTCAAAGTAACGGTAGTTCATCTGAACAGGCTCTGTATCAGGAGCGTCAAATGGTGTACCCTTACTATCAATATCAATAGGCATTGCACGGTCATAAACCTTGTCGGCAATAGCAAATGTGGAGTCATCGTTGTTGGCTGTGCCAAGATACCACATATTTGGTGGTAATGTAAAGTTACCCTGGTCAAAGTGCTTAGGATCGTCTGGCCATACATTTGGAACCATTGAAATTACCCATTCATCCTTATCAGGCATTTCAAGGATAGAAAGCATTTCTGCAAAGTAGTATTCAACACGGGCGATGTTCATTTCGTCCAATACTACAAGGTAGATGTTCTCATTATATGTAGCCTCGTACATAGCACGAAGTAGCTCAGTTTCGTTAAATCTCTTTGTAAATTCGTTGAAGTAACCGAACAGCTCTGTTCTATCACGCCAAGATGGCTGAACAGGTGTGATTATGGAGTCGTTGCAAATGAACTTACCAAAGGCACGAGCAAGGGAAGTTTTACCTGTACCGGAAATACCCTGTAGGATGATAAGTCTGTTACTACCAAAGGAAGCAACAAAGTAACGGATTAGCTTAATATCATAGTAAAGACCAAGTCTTGAACAAGCAAAGTTACGGAATCTGTCACAGAACTGCTCAAGGTTAATCTGCATATCATATACAGGTGGCTGGTAGTCTGCCCAAACCTCGTCAATATGACATAGCTTGTAGAAACGCTGAGTTGATTCTTCTTCTTCGCCATTATTAAGAGCATCCATTTCTTCGCCTGTAAGCTCGGAAATTTCATTTGGATTAAGACCGATTTGGCTAACCTTCATTGAGAGGATTTTGTCCTTTTCAAGGTTAAGTCGCATAACTTCCTTTGTAAGGTGGTTAACCTCAGAAACCAAATCTCCTGTATCCTTTACCTTTCTTCTGTAGCGGAAGAACTTTTTTAAGGATAGAACTATGAATAATACAATGAATACAAGGACTGCTGCCAAAACAAGCATTGCAAAAATTGCAATGACCCATTCGAGTCCTCCTAATTCACTTGTATAGTCAGAGATAATGTTGCCGTATTCACCAAAGTTGAACATACCAACAATTCCCTTTCCTATTCCTACGAATATGCTCCACAGTGAACTGAAGAACTGTCCTAAAAATTCGTATAAAAATTTAAATACTGTATCCATAAGGATTCTCTCCTTTTTCTGTTCTTAAAAAAGTTCTGCCTTGTACTCTTTCGAGTTCCTGTTTTGTATTCCTCATCATTAAACCTACAATAAATCTTCCTGATGTGCTGACTCAACGGAAGATTTATTGCATTTGTTTTAATATTCGCTTAACCATAATAAACACTTTCTTTGCTATTTATTTGGCTCAGCTACTTGCAGTAACCTAACCGTAGGCTTGCTACTGCTAAATTATTCCGACTTTTCGTCAGTAGGGCTGGCGTCAGCCTTTGCCTGCTGACTTGCCAGATATTCTTCGATTGCTTTCCTCTTTTGTTCTTCGGAAAGCTCCGCAGACTTAGCTGCTTCATTAGCAGCAACAAGTGCTTTTTCCTTACTGTAAGCCATAAGGTTCATAATGACCTTAACAAGCTCAAAGATAAAGAAAATAATCATTGGTAGTACAATTACAAAGAAGAAGCCCCAGAAATCCTGTAGGAAGTCAATTACAGCACCAAGGTTGCTGATTTTTGTTCCTTGATAGTCCTCTGTTTGGTAAATACCGATGATTTTACTGGAATCAATCCAACCGTCGGTTGCTTCGTCGCTTTCTTTGTTGTTATCACCCTTTGTAAGGTAAAGAACTTTTCCTTCTTCAGTCTTTTTCTCAACAATTCTATGACATTTTACAATGACAATATCGGTTTGTTCTGCTTCACTATAAGCTGAGCTTTGGAAGAAAACAATATCATTAACATCATAGTCATCAAGTGCCGGAGTAGATTTGCCGATAACCAAGTCACCTGCATACATCTCTGGCTCCATTGAGGCTGTCTGAATGGAATTAAGTGTAAAACCAAGGAAATTAGGAGTTCCCGTACCTTTTGAAGTTAGGGAT
>JBGUUL010000011.1:0-40167 GCA_045133515.1 Ruminococcus sp. | reverse complement strand
CAAGCAACAGACAGGCAAATACAAAAACAAGACTTGATGAAATCTTCCAAATCATCGAAGGCCTTAAAAATCACCCCATGGAATTTAACGATGTAATAATCAGACAAATCATTGATTGCGTAATTGTTGAATCAAAGGAGAAAATCAAGGTGGTATTTGTCGGCGGATATGAAGTGGAGCAGGAGTTATAAAAATATAACTTTATATAAATCCAAAGTATATTCGATAAAAGTTTGTAATAACAAAATATTTGAAAAATCATATGGTCGAACACAACTAAAAAGCGGCCAGACAGTTGATAAACTGTATAGAGGTAATTACTGTAGACCAAATTAAATACCAATTCAAGTACGGAATGCTGATGAAAGCAGATGTTTAAGGAAAAATAAATCAAGTATATAAATTATTTTCCTAAAATAAATTCTTTGTTTTAAAATTTAATCATTAATATATATTACTATTACCTAAGTTTCAAAATAATGTCGCCTCTTGACAATAGAACATTTGTTCTATATAATATAGGTAGATTTATTTCGACAATAGTATATGAAGAAATATACTATAATGTTTGGGAAAGGAGTAGGTTTATTTGGATAGATACGAAATCATAAAAAAAATAATTGATGATTGGTTTTCATTTAAATTAAATCTAGATGTGATTGACTTAATGCCCCATCTTATTTTTTTATATGAAGAAAATATTAAATTAAAAGATAAAAAAGAATAAAAATTTGCAAATTTTACCTAGTTGTGATAAAATAGTTCACAAAGGAGGATTGTTATGACAGCCGAAGAACTATTTTATAGTAAAGCAGAAAAACTTATTGACAGTAAGACTGACAAAATATTAAACTTTATCACAGATAAGTTTAAAGATTTTATTAATAAGTCTAAAATTGAACTGAAAACTGCATTTATTGAATACACAAAAAAATCATTTCAAAAATACAGCGTTATAAAAACCATATTATACAAAAATCAACCACGTTTTTTGTATGACTTCTTTGAGTGTAATAATCTTTTATTAGATGGTACAATAATAAATTGCGAAAATGTTGAAAATGTTTTAGCTAAGTCGCATTTTAATTTAATTGTAGGTAATGGTGGAATGGGAAAATCTACATTAATGAAGCATTTCTTTCTCAATACACTTGAAAATAATAATCTAATACCTATTTTTATAGAATTAAGAAGTTACAAATGTTCAGATAATCTTTTAGATTTTTGTTATGAAAACATTAGCAATCTTGGATTTGACTTAGAAAAGAAATATTTCGAATTCGCTCTTAAAAGCGGATTGTTTTTAATTCTTTTTGATGGTTATGATGAAATAACGGATGATAATAAAAAAGATTTTTTAAAAACAATAGAATCTTTTACGGATAGATATTCAGATAATTACTATATCGTTTCATCAAGACCTTGTGAAGAATTTATAGGGTGGACACGTTTTTATAAGTATGAAACAGATTCACTCTCAAAAGAAAAAGCTTTGAGCTTAATTGAGAAAATTGATTATGATAAAGGTATTAAAGAAAAATTTCTTAAAAAGTTAAACGATGAATTATATGATAGACATAAGTCTTTCGCATCTAATCCTTTACTTTTAAATATAATGCTATTGACTTTTGAAAACTATGCTGAGATACCGGAAAAACTACATATTTTCTATTCTCAAGCATTTGATACATTATTTTCAATACACGATGCTACAAAGCCGGAAGGATTTAAGAGAAGCCTTTTGAGTGGCTTGCCATCTGATGTTTTTAAAAGTGTTTTCTCCACTTTTTGTTTTTCAAGCTATGTAAAAAGCAAAATCGAATTTACTCACGAAGAAATCTTGCAAGAATTAACGGATGCTGGAAAAAAAATAAAAGACTTTAATGCAGAATACTATCTAGAAGATATAAAATCAGGAGTTTGTTTAGTATTTCTTGACGGATTAAACTATAGGTTTATTCATCGTTCTTTTCAGGAGTATTTTTCTGCACTTTATTTAAAAAATTTGGATGATAATTTACAGGCAATAGCATGCAGAAATATTATTCAAAGAAAAAAACTATCTTTTGAATATGATTCTGTTTTTAATATGTTGCAAGATATGGGTTCAGCACGCTTTGAAAAAAATATAATTTTACCTTATCTTAAAGTTATAGAAGACAAAATAAGTGCTTTAGATCGTGTAAAAAGCTTTTATTGTTATCTTGTAGAATCTATTATAATTACAGAAAAAATTGATTATCTCACTCATACTGATAAAAGATACCAATATTATAATTGGATATTTAATGATAGCAATGTTTCATTTCATATTAAATTTAACAATGAGGTAAACATACATTTCCTACTATTTGTATTTCGAAAGTATGAAAACAAAAGACAGACGCCTATGATTAATTTAAGTCGGTTATTTTCAGGAAATATTAACGTCGAAATAAACAAGGAAACCATATATAAAGATAGTACCCTATTTAACAAGATAATTACGGAGACCACATTGGGCTCATTCGTTAGAACAATCGCTTATCTATATGATTCTTTAAATAGAAATCAGCAAGAAGCGGCCAATGAAATAGAAGCGTTCTTTAAGTTAGAAGAATTTGAATAAACAAAATGCCACATATGCTTTGTAAGTTTTTAATTACTTTAGATAATAGAGTTTGTTCTTAAAATATGTATGGCCTCGATCATATTTATGTGAAGTTTTATTTCAATGGGTGTAAAATAATTATTCTTTTTTATAGTCCTAATACATATGGCAAAATACGACAATGTTCGAAAGAATGTTGTCGTTTTTTCTGTTGGTAAAACAAGTTTTCCTCCTATTTGAAATAGAACTTGACAAACACGAACATTTGTTCTATAATATGATATGAAACAAACCATGTTTAAATGGTCTTATAATTTTAAGTCGGTTTTGGTAACAAAAATACGCAACAACGAAAAGGAGATTTTTTGTTTATATGAAACGAATTATAAGTAAAACATACATTAATGATTATAATCTTCAAAAAGATTTACTTGAAACTTTTCAGCCTCGTGTCCACTATAGTAATGACTATAAAAACTGGATTGCGATTTTGGACTTAAAAACCTGTTTGCAATGTCGTTTAAATCACGGTAAAGTATATCTAAAAGATGAAATAATATACGAGGTGCCACCTTTGCATATAAATTGCAGATGTAAAATAAAAAATATTAGTGCAGTTTTTGCAGGATTTGCAACACAGGACGGATTGAACGGAGCTGATTATGTTGTGAAATTAACAGGTGTTTTGCCTTCAAATTACATAACCAAGCAACACGCTAAAAATTTGGGTTGGATTAGTTTTCTGGGTAACCTTAGTAGTGTTGCACCCGGAATGATAATCGGTGGGGATGTTTATAAAAACAGAAATGGGCATTTGCCACAAACAGAAGGACGAGTTTGGTTTGAAGCAGATATCAATTATGATTTTGGATATAGAAATCATCACAGATTGATATATTCTAATGACGGCTTAATTTTCGCAACATATGATCACTATATGACTTTTGTACAGATTCAATAGGAGGGATAATTATTATGCAAATTAATGATAACAAGGTTGTTGAGAAAATTTTGGATTTTTCCGACTGCCGGTACTTGGGCGAGGTTCACAAAATAATACAGGAAAAATTAGAGTTACCAAAGTGGTATGGGGAGAATTTGGATGCACTTTGGGATGCATTAACCGGTATTATGTATGTACCTGCAAACATAAAAATCATTTACAAGCCTAAAAAGATAACATCAGTGGAACTGTCAGACGAAATATGCAAAATCATTGAAATATTCAAGGAGGCTGTTCAGGAATATAATGAATTTACACTTTCTGTTGATATGTAATCAATGCGAGAAAGTGCTAAACTTTCTTCTATATCTAAATTCGTTGGTTCGAAACTACCATAAAAATCGGCAAAAACATCTTTTTTGCTCAACCCTGACAGAAAAAAGCACTTCTTTTGAAGTGCTTTTTTTCAACGAAATAAATCCCGTTGGGATTTGTGAAATATGCTTTGCGTGTGAAATATTGCTTCGCAATGTGAAATGCCTTGGGCGTGAAAAGAATTCTTTATGAAAGGCTACAACGAAATGCTAAAAAGGATTGAGCCGAGCAAAATTATATGTTACAGCGAGCCTTTTCCTGAAATGCGAGGTAATATTATTTATGTTGACTATGAGTTAAGCAGTTGGAAATATCAAAAAAGCAATTCAAACGCTTTGTCTGAAGATACTACAAATGTTAGAATAATGCATAAGACAATGGTTCAACCACGAGGCTTAAACGGTTTATTGCGGAAAGGATCAGGGAGTGCCTATGGCGGAAAGTGGAAACCGAAAAAAGAGGATGACAAAAGACTTTTAGGAAAACCCGGTGAGATTAAAGAAACCTTTGATAAAAACGGAGAACGAAGATTAACTAAAATCGGAGATGACGGCAGAGCTGTAAAAGAAAGACATTTTAGTGATCATAAAAAGCCATGGAAACACACCAATCCACATGACCACATCGTTAACTGGGAGTATCCCATTAAGGGGGTTCCAAACTTTGAAAAACCTCATATAAATTATTATGGTGATGTTCCTGAATTCAAGAACTACTTTAAGGAGATGAAAAATATTATGCCAATTATCAGAACGCCTGAAAGCTACGAAGAAGACAGATTTAAAACTATAAGTGAGTTTAAACTTTGCGTACTTCGTGGTGGCGAAATAGAATTTGAATGGAAAGGAAAATCATATTCCATTACTCATCCGGACGGAAAAATTAACATAGGTGAAGGGTGTTATGAAAAGAACGGCAAGTATTATAATGCACTAAGTCATACGGAATACATCCCTGAAGATGGCGACTTGTGGGGAGATACAGCCGATGAAATTCTTGAATACAATGTCGGTGGTGACAGATTGCGTGATGTCATAACACAGGTTAAGGTTTGGTCAAGAACGATATAATTTTTCTACAGTTCGTTTCTACCATAAAAATCAGCAAAAACATCTTTTATGCTCAACCCTGACAGAATGAACACATCCAATAGGGTGTGTTTTTTCTTTTATATTTCAAGATAAATATTACCATAAACACAAAAGCGATAATGAGCTAAAAACTCATTATCGCTTTTATCATCTTAATTATGCTTTTTCTTTTTCATCAGTTTTTTCGTCATTTTTTAAATTAACCTGGTAATAATCATCCTTATCAGGGAATATAGCATTAAGAACGATACCAACCAAAGCAGCAATAGCAAGGCCTGAAAGGCTGAATGAAACCCCTGCGATGCTAAAGCTGACAGAACCAACAGAGCTTAGGCTGATACCCAGCGCACAAACAAGAATAAGAGCTGCAACAATAACATTTCTACTTTTTGTAAAGTTAACCTTTGCTTCAACCATATTTCTTATACCAATAGAAGAAATCATTCCGTAAAGCACAAATGAAATACCACCTACAATACCGATTGGCATAGCGTTGATTACAGCAGCAAATTTTGGTGAGAATGAGAATACAATAGCAAAGATAGCTGCAATTCTTACTACTCTTGGGTCATAAACCTTTGATAGTGCAAGAACGCCTGTATTTTCGCCGTAAGTTGTGTTAGCAGGGCCACCAAAAAGTGATGAAAGTGATGTTGCAAGGCCGTCACCTACAAGTGTTCTGTGAAGACCTGGGTCGTTGATATAATCCTTGCCAACTGTTGCACCTATTGCACATACATCGCCAATATGCTCCATCATTGTAGCTATTGCAATTGGAATCATAGTTGTAAGGGCAGTTGTGATTTTCTCAACAGCTGTTATATCAACACCACCAAAAACTGTGTTATCCCAAATTACAGGCAATCCAAACCAATCAGCATTTGCAATTTTGTCAAGGTCAATAGGAGCAATAAACTCTAATCCCAAAAGATTGCCAAACACAAGTGAAACAAGGTATGCACCCACTACACCGATGAGAATAGGAATAATCTTCGCCATACCCTTGCCCCAGATATTAAAGGCTATTACAATGCCAAGTGCTACCAAGGCAAGAGGCCAACAAGTGGCACAATTCTGAATAGCTGATGGTGCAAGACCAAGTCCGATTGCGATAATAATAGGACCTGTTACAACAGGTGGAAAAAGCTTCATAACCTTTGAAACACCAACAAGCTTGATAACTAAGGCTAAAATCAAATATAATAGTCCTGCAAAAACAACACCCAAACAAGCATATGGAAGCATCTCTGTATTGGCTTTTCCGTCAACCATAGGTGCAATAGCCGCATATCCACCTAAGAAAGCAAATGATGAACCAAGAAAAGCAGGTATCTTGAATTTTGTCAGCAGGTGGAACAGTAATGTGCCAAGACCTGCCATAAGCAAAGTTGTCTGCACATTAAGTCCTGTTAGTAGTGGAACTGTAACTGTTGCTCCGAACATAGCAAACATATGTTGCCAGCCCAGAACGAACATTTTGGTTTTACCCAACGTTCTTGCGTCATAAATACCAGTGTTTGAATTACTCATATAATCCCTCTTTCAAATAAATTTATAAATACGCAGATTTCCGTACCATATTACATTATAAAATAAAGTTCAACAAAAAACAACGGTATTTTGAAATAGAATGAATTTATTTTTTCAAACGCACTACAACATAAAAAACGAGTACATAGCGCACTCGTTTTTAAGTCAGTTATTTTATTTTCTCACTTACAACTACGCCAACTTCCTCAACCGGAATTTCCAGAGAAGAGGCAAGCTCTGAATAGAGATTCCTTGTAACAATCTTCATATACTTTTCATCAACAGCCGACAAAGTTTTTCCATTACTTGATTTTTCTAACTTCCTATCAATAAAAAACTTTAATAACGCAACAAGGCCTTCAGGAGATGACTCCTTGATACATTTTCTGTAATCCTCATCACGGAAACGCTCTGATGTAATGGTGATCTTCTCAATTTCAGGTATCCTTTCAATAAGGGATTGAGCCTCAGCCTTTTCCATAGGATAACGCATTTGCCTATCTCCGTCAACAGGTATGTAAAACACATTATCTGACTTTATAGCATCGTGCATAACATAATAATTTTTCCTAAGCTTTGTGTGTGGAATGTTCATCCTTTCTATTCTGTCAATTACACACACAACCCCGTTGCTGATTACTCTGTCGCCTTCACTAAACATTATTCTACCTTCCATTCTATATATTTCTTACTGCATATTTCTTATGCTATTATTATACTATATTTTTACAAAAATTTACATATATCTACAGCGAAAATTTTTTAAGATTAAAAAATAAATTTTCCAAGAAAATGCACAAACACACAATTTTTATAGTTGACAAAAGTAAGAAATTTTGGTATAATTACTACTGCTATTGAGGGCCAATAGCTCAGTTGGTCAGAGCCACCGGCTCATAACCGGTCGGTCCGGGGTTCGAGTCCCTGTTGGCCCACCAAAAATAAAGGATGTCTTTTGACATCCTTTATTTTTTTACCTATATTGTCAGGCTAACAGGGACTCGAAGGTGAGTGTTAAGAAAAAGCTCCAATGGAGCTTTTTTAGCGAAGGAATTTGATGAGTTGCTTTCCGGCTTTTTGCTGGTAAAAATAAAAGGCATTGCTCCTAATGGAACAATGCCTCACTTTCTACCTCGCTTGATACTTACACATATTTAGGAAAGCAACTCATCAAACCCTCTCGGGGAAAACAGTCCACCGGACTGTTTTCTTTTCCCTCGCCTTCGAGTCCCTTCCAGCTTTTTGCTGGTAAAAATAAAAGGCATTGTTTCTAACGAAACAATGCCTTTTATGGTGCGCTGGAAGGGACTCGAACCCCCGACCTACTGGTTCGTAGCCAGTTACTCTATCCAGCTGAGCTACCAGCGCATATGGCGTCATTTTTGACTGCCATAATATAATAACACAGCTTTTTGAAAAAATCAAGTCTTATCCAATAAAAAAGTGTAAAAAAGCTAAATATGCCATATAAACATCAACCTTACTTACAATTTCAAATGGTGCGTGCATTGAAAGCACAGGCACACCAAGGTCAACTACATCCACATTCATATTGGCAACATATTTTGCAATAGTGCCACCACCACCAAGGTCAACTCTGCCAAGCTCTCCAACCTGCCAGGTGATATTGTTCTTCTCAAGCATTGAACGAACCTCACCCATATACTCTGCTGAAGCGTCACTTGTGTTATACTTTCCTCTTGAGCCTGTATATTTTGAAATCACAACACCCTCATTGATGTAGGAGGCATTGTTACTTTCAAAGCAGGAGGTATATGTTGGGTCAACGGCTGCGTTTACATCGGCAGAAAGGCACTTACTCATTGAAAGCACCCTGTAGCCCTCTTGACCCTCTGCTCTTGCCAAGTCATAGATGAAATATCTTAAAAAGTCGCTCTGCATACCTGTGTTTCCGTCAGAGCCTGTTTCCTCCTTATCTGCAAGGTAGGTAATACAGGTCTTTTCTGGAACACCTGCATCAATTATAGCCATAAGTGCAGGATAAGCACAAACTCTGTCATCGTGACCATATGAGCCAATCATACTTCTGTCAAAGCCAATATCCCTTGCCTTAAAGGAAGGTACAAGAGTAAGCTCTGCTGAAAGGAAGTCATCCTCTGTAATTCCGTACTTTTCATTTATAAGCTTCATTGTATTCAGCTTAACCTGTTCTCCATCTTCGTCACAATAAGGGCGACTGCCAACAAGACAGTTCAAATCCTCTCCTGTAAATGCCTCTCCAAGACTTTTCTTAACCTGCTCCTGTGCAAGATGAGGTAGAATATCTGTAATGCAAAAACAAGGGTCATTTTCATCATCACCAATGGCAATATCAACATAGCTACCGTCAACCTTACAAACTCTACCGTGGAGGGATAGTGGAATTGTAGTCCACTGATACTTTTTGATACCACCGTAATAATGAGTTTTAAAGAGTGCCATTCCCTCTTTTTCATATAATGGATTTGGCTTTAGGTCAATTCTTGGGGAGTCAATATGTGCGATTGACAGCATAACACCATTTTTAGTACCCTGCTTACCAATAACTGCAAGGCCGACAGCCTTGTTACGATTTACAATATAAACCTTATCACCTGGAGAATATACTCTGTCAGGGTTATACTCTTTAAAGCCATTTTCCTTTGCCATAGCTACAGCCTCGGCAACAGCCTCTCTTTCTGTTCTTGACTTATTTAAGAAGTCCTTGTATGGTTCGCAAAATTCATCTGCCTTTTCAATATCCTCAGAGGATATTGAGTTGATTTTCTTCTTCTTGCTCATAAGGAGCTCTTCCTTTAAAGCCTTTGATTTTTCTTCTGACATTTTAGTCATCCTTTCTATATCAATATAATTCCTTATACATATTCTTCGCATCCTCAACCTTTACAACATAATTTGCTGTTTCCGGATAGAGAATAACATCTAAATTTTTGCCGTCCTTACTGCAATTTGGGTCAGACAACCACACATCAACTATGCCAAATCCTGCATTATAGGCAGCAAGACTGGTTTTCTCTATATTGTCATATCTGTCCAAAAGGTAGCTAAGGAAGTATGTGCCGAATTTTATGTTAATTTCTGGGTCATAGAGAGAATTGGTGTCATAGTCAGTATGGTCATTAGGAATATTTTGCTTTAAAAAGTCAAAGCAATCAGGGGTTATCTGCATAAGTCCCATTGCACCTGCACCAGACTGACTGTCATTTTCAAAATGACTTTCAGTTCTGATAACGGCATAAACCAAATCCTCATCCACATTATATTCCTTGCTGTACTTTGTTACAAACTCAGAATAACCCTGTGGGTAGTCCATTTTTTTAAGCTGGTCCATCTTTTCATTTATACTAGAGGGTGTAAAAAAGGTAACTATACCAAAGAGTATAACTCCTGTTACAACAAGGGTTATAAGGCAATAGATGGTCTTTTGCAAAGGCGTTCTTTCTCTGCTGTTAGTTTTGCCTGTTGCCCTGTTGTACTGACGGATTTTCCTGTTATTTGCCCTTTTTCTCTCTTTTGCAGACATTATAACCTCTCAATGATTTTCAAAATTTCTTTTTCAATATCCTGGGTTGTGCTGTTGTTTTCTATGTGATAATCTGCTCTCTTAATGTAGTAATCATCACTATGCTGAGCAGACACTCTTGTCATTACCTCATCTGCTGTAAGGTTATCCCTTGCCTTAATCCTCTTAATGCGAGTATCAAGAGAGGCAGTAACAGCAATAGTGGTGTTGCAAAACCTTTCTCCCTTGCTTTCAAACAGAACAGGAGCGTCTAATACAAATTTATCATAGCCTTTGTGGGAATATTCCTCAATCTGTAGCAAAGCTAATTCATAAATTTTTGGGTGAGTAATTTTGTTCAGCTTTTCTGTAGAGTCTTTGTCAGAAAAAGCCCTTTTCGCAAGTAGCTTTCTGTCAAGGACACCCTCATTCACCACATCATCGCCAAAAGTATTGGCGATTTCCTTTAGGACTGGACTGCCCTTTTCCATTATCTTCCTTGCGATTTTGTCCGTATCCACCACAAAGTAACCCTTTTCCTTTAGAATCCTTGCAACGGTGGATTTTCCTGACCCTGTTGGGCCTGTCAACCCTACAACATAGGCATCTGCATTTATTATTCTAAAGGCTGCTGCTCTTATGAGCCTGTTATATACAGCAAGAGAAACTCCCTCAAGCCTTGGCAACGGAGCATACACCCTCTTTATACTATTATCCTTGTCAATTTCACGGAGAACATCAAAAATTCTGTGGGCGTGGCTACTATAGTCATTTTTTGAGCCTATGGTGAATACTCTGCCCTTAATTTTATCCTCATCAAAGGCAACTACTGCTGTTTCATAATCTGAAGCTCTGTTGACAAAATCAGCAAAGTGTTCTCCTCTCACAAGGTAAACCTGCGCGTTTGGAGCATAGTGCTTGTATTTCATACCTGGGGAGGAGGCTGTTTTCCCCTCTGCAAGTCTGTTAAGAACAGCATCATCAATTTCTACATTCCCCAAAACCTCTCTAAGCTCCTCAAGGGTAATTCCTCCTGGACGGAGTAGTCTTGGTGGGTTAGTAGCCAAAGTAATTACTGTGCTTTCAACACCAACGGAACATTCGCCACCATCAATAATGGCATCTGCCCTGCCCATAAGGTCATTTATACAATGCTCTGCCTTTGTGGGACTTGGCTTTCCTGAAATATTTGCTGAGGGAGCAGCCAGAGGACAATTTGACACCTCAATAACTCTCCTTGCAACAGGGTGAGAAGGACATCTGACAGCTACTGTGTCAAGGCCTGCCGACACCTCATCAGGAATATTATCCCCTTTTGGAAGAATAATCGTAAGTGGTCCCGGCCAAAATTTTTCTGCAAGTAATTTTGCCTTATCTGTAAACTCCCTGTAAAGTCCAAAATCCTCTATCATTTTTGTGGAAGAAACGTGAACAATGAGAGGGTTATCCATCGGCCTACCCTTGGCTTCAAATATTTTACGGACTGCCTTGCCATTAAGGGCATTGGCAGCAAGTCCATATACAGTTTCTGTTGGCAAAGCAACAATGCCACCCTCTTTTATAATTTGAGAGGCTGTTTTTATGCTGTTTTCGTCATCCCTTAATAGCCTTGTTTCCATTATTTTTCCATACTTTCCTTTAGCTTTTCTGCCCTGTCATAAGCAATAAGGGCATCAATAATTTCGTCAATATTTCCGTTTAATATATCATCAAGCTTATATAGCGTCAGTCCGATTCTATGGTCTGTAACTCTTGATTGTGGGAAGTTATATGTTCTGATTTTCTCACTTCTGTCACCGGAGCCAACCTGACTTTTTCTATTTTCGGACATTTCTGCATTCTGCTTGTCCTGCTCCACCTTTAAGAGTCTGGACTTCAGAACCTTCATAGCCTTGTCCTTGTTCTTATATTGGCTTCTCTCGTCCTGACATTCAACAACCATACCTGTTGGAAAATGGGTAATACGGATAGCTGATGAAGTTTTGTTGATATGCTGACCACCTGCACCTGAGGAACGGAAGGTGTCAATCTTCAAATCCTTTGGATTTATGTCAATTTCCACATCCTCAGCCTCTGGAAGAACTGCTACAGTAACAGCAGAGGTGTGAACCCTGCCTGATGACTCTGTTTCAGGCACACGCTGAACTCTGTGAGTACCACTTTCGTACTTTAGCTTGCTGTATGCACCTTCACCGTTAATCATAAAGGAAACTTCCTTATAACCACCAAGGCCTGTTTCGTTGGCTGAAATAACCTCTAACTTAAAGCCTTTTTTATCGGCATACATTGAGTACATTCTGAAAAGGTCACCTGCAAAGAGGGAGCTTTCCTCCCCACCTGTACCACCACGAATTTCCATAATAACATTACGGTCATCGTTAGGGTCCTTTGGAAGAAGAAGTATTTTCATTTCCTCCTCAATGCCAGGAATAGCATCCTTTGCCTCGTCTAATTCCATTTGGGCAAGTTCACGAAGCTCCTTGTCGCTTTCATTTTCAAGGATTTCAAGACTGTCCTCAACAGTTTGCTTAAGAGCCTTGTACTCCCTGTACTTTAGAACGATTTCCTCAATGGACTTGATTTCCTTCATGGTTTCGTTATATTTTGTGGCATCTCCTGCCACACTTGGGTCATAAAGACGATTATTTAGCTCGTCATATCTTTTGCTGAAAATTTCTATCTTATCAAACATAGCCTTACCTTATAATTTTCTTAATATTTTTTTCTGCCTTACTGCGTGGTATCATAATTTCGTGACCACATTTGTCGCAACGAATTTTAAAATCCATACCAATTCTTGTTACAGTAAATACCTTATTTCCACAAGGATGAGGTTTTTTCATTTCCAGCTTGTCATTTACCTGTACATCCATAGCTGTTCTCCTCACAAAATATCTTTTTCTGATTTTCATTATATTATAACATATTATATTGAGTTTATCAAGAAAACTATGTTGCGTATTTTGTCAATGTGTGATATACTAAAGTAACTAAAGTAAAAAGGTGACTTGATATGAATAATACAGTAAAAACAACATTTACAGAGGACTCACTTGTGAACTTCAAGCGTTTTACACTTGTGAAGAAGTCAATTATTAAACCAGCAGTAATGTATATTTTATGTCTGGCTGTAATTGTCTGCACTTTCATCTATAACGGAAGATTTGAATTAAACTTTAAGACAATTCTCTATCCATCCCTTGCAATTATTTGTGGCGTTATTGTTACTATCTTCTACTACATTCGCCCTAAAAAAGACAACGAACAGCTAATTGGCAAGGAAGTAGAATACACTTTTGCAGATGACGGCGTGTCCGTTGGAGAAATCAACATTCCTTACAGCGACTTTGTAAAAGTATATGAGGATAATAATTATTTCTACTTTTATGTAACAGACAATGACGGATTTTTCCTTAACAAAGAGGATGTAGATTTCGACCTAAAAGCTCTCCTTAATGAAAAAATTGAAAACAAAAAGGTTCTCAAGATAAAGAAGTAAAATGTTAATTAAGGTTTGTGGGATTACAACCACTAAGGAAGCTACCTATCTTAATGAATACAAGGTTGACTTTGCAGGAATGGTAATGTTTTTCCCTAAAAGCAAAAGGAACATTACAGAAGAAACTGCAAGGGAGATTATAAGCACCCTTGACACCAGAATTAAAAAGGTTGCTGTGGTGGTTGCACCAACATTAGAGCAAATAAAAACCATTGAAAATTTGGGATTTGACTATGTTCAAATTCACGGTGAATTACAGGAAGATTTGTTGCAAAAAATAAACATTCCAATTCTCAAGGCTTTTAATGTTAAGGATATAAGCAAATATGAAAAATACAGAGCAAATGAGAAAATCAAAGGCTATGTATTTGACGCAGTAGAGCCAGGAAGTGGCAAAACCTTTGACTGGAGCTTAGTTAAAGATATTCCAAGGGATGATAAGCTGTTGCTTTTGGCAGGAGGTCTTACTCCGGAAAATGTTGCAAAGGCTGTTAGCTACCTGCATCCACAGGGAGTTGATGTTTCCTCTGGTGTGGAGAAGGAAAACGGCATAGGCAAAAGCCCAGAAAAAATTAAATTATTTGTCAAAAACGCAAGAATGGCTGACCAATAAGGTCAGCCATATTTTTGTTTGGGTTTTATTCAGATTTTAGAGCCATATTCATACTTTTGACTTTCCTTGCAATTGAAATGTAAATACTAAGCCAAATAACTACAAAGCCAAGAACAAAAATCAAAGTGAAAATTGGAAGTGCTGAAAGTGGTATCCATCCATTGAGCAGGTAAATTCCCACATAATCAATATATAGAACAGCAAATTGAATTAGACCTGCTATTGCCTTTGGTAGCTTTTCCACCATATAAACAGCAGAAATTCCAGCTGCCACAAATGCCAGTATTGTTGAGGTAATCACACCTAAAACTGCCTCATTTACTGTCAGGGTTTCCATAACACCACTACCATTAAGACAAAGCCATACAATAGCCACAATTACAGGTCCACCCCAAGCAAACATTAAGCCTCTCTTTAAAAAACTTTTCATAAATTCTTTCATAAGTCATATCTCCTTTTCAAAACTGCAAAGCATCTTCTTGATACATAATCTACATAACCACTTTTAAATTCAACATCAACTGCACCTGAAAATTCGGTTTTAAACCTTTTTATTTTGTTCCAATTTCCAACAGCTGACTTATTTATTCTTACAAAACAGTCAGGCAACATCGCCTCTGTTTCATAAAGTCTTTGTTTGAGCCTGTATCTTTTACCATTAGAATAGGCAACATAGGTTTTTCCTCCTTGTACAAATATGCTTTCAATTTCCGTAATTTTCAGCATTACGATTTCATCCTCAAGGTAGGCTGTCAGAGTTTCACCGTTGCCCTGTGTTTCGACCAACTGCCTTATCTCCTCAATAACAGCAGTTTTCTTTTTAACAGTTGCCACAACCTCCTCGTCCTTGGTTTTGTCAATAATAAGTTTGAATTTCATTTTACCTCCTCCTTACATTTGCATTATAGCACAAAAATTTAGGGCGTGTTAAAAAACACGCCCATCGGTAAATATTTGCACCTATTCGGTAGTTTTCTCTTTATTCCTGTATATAATCCTTGATTTTTGCGTACATTTCTTCGTTAACTACTGCCTCAATAAGCAGACCTTCTGCAACATACTCCTCGGAAATCAGGGTGCATTTTTCTCTGATTTCTGCATTTAGGTTCAGCTTATCAAAAGGAAGTAAAGCCTTTACCCTTTTTACCCTTACAGGAAGATTATCCTCAATAGCAGAAAGTAGCTTTTCTATACCCTGTCCTTTTTTTGCAGAAATTCTAACGCCATTTCCAATTTGAGGAATATCAACTCCACCCTCTACCAAGTCGCATTTATTGAGAACGGAAATTATAGGTGTATCCTTACAGCCAAGGCTCTGCAAAAGCTCCCTTGTAACCTGCAAATGGAGAGATGCCTCGTCACTACTAACATCACAAACATTGAGGATAATATCTGCCTCGGCAGCCTCCTCAAGTGTTGAATGGAAGGCATCCACCAAATGGTGAGGCAGTCTTCTTACAAGACCAACTGTGTCAATAAGCATTACTGTAACTCCGTTTGGTAGCTTTAGCCCTCTTGAAGTTGGGTCAAGAGTTGCAAAGAGCTTATTTTCAGCAAGGACACCTGCATCTGTAAGGTAGTTCATCAAAGTGCTTTTTCCTGCATTGGTGTAACCCACAATGGCAACCGTAATTACATTATCCTTTTTTCTCCTTTTACGGAGCTGATTTCTGTGATGCTCCACATCTTTCAGCTGTTCCTTAAGGGTTTCCATTTTTCTGCGAATATGCCTTCTGTCGGTTTCAAGCTTAGTTTCACCAGGACCTCTTGTACCAATACCACCACCAAGACGGCTCATTGCTGTACCCATACCGGTAAGTCGTGGGAGCATATACCTTAGCTGTGCAAGTTCAACCTGTAGCTTACCTTCTTTACTCCTTGCCCTCATTGCAAAAATATCCAGAATAAGCATTGTTCTGTCAATAACCCTTACTCCTGTTTCTTCCTCAATATTTCTAATTTGAGTAGGAGAAAGCTCGCTGTCGAAAATTAGCAGGTCAATCTCCTGCATTTCGCAAAATTCCTTAATTTCCTGTAATTTTCCTTTACCAACATAGGTTGCAGTTTCTGGTCGGTCAAGGTTCTGCATTACTGTGGCAACAGTTTCTGCTCCGGCAGTTTTTGCCAACTCCACAAGCTCAAGCAGAGAAGTATCTGCATCAAATTCCCCTGTATTCACGCTGACAAGGACTGCTTTTGTCACCTTTTCTTCATTACTTTTTAGTTCCATTTTCTCCCCAACCTTTATTCATTTAACAAAAATTTAAAATTTCTCTTTTCTTTAGCCCTTTATTGTAGTATAATATATAATAACTATTTTGTAAACTGTATTATTTGCAGTTACAGAAAAAATAAAGAGGAAAAAAATGGATAGACAATTTGATGTAATTATAGTTGGAACAGGTGTAGCGGGACTTTATGGCGCACTTAAATACCCAGAGGATATTTCTGTACTTCTCTTAAGCAAAAAGGAACTGACACTTTCCAACAGTAGCTTTGCTCAGGGTGGTGTTGCAGCCGTCCTTGACACAAGTAATGACAATTACAAATTACATATTGCCGACACTCTAATTGCCGGCAAGTACAAGAACAACCTTTCTGCTGTGGAAAAACTGGTAACAGAAGGTCCAGAGGATGTGCTGGAGCTAAAGGACTTGGGTGTTGATTTTGACAGGGACAAATTCGGCAGACTTATGGCTACTCTTGAGGGAGGACATAGTCGCAACAGAATTGTTCACCACAAGGACTCAACAGGCAAGGAAATTGTTGAAAAGCTCATTAAGAAGGCATCTGAAAAGCCAAACATCACCATACTTGACAATGCCCTTGTGTATTCTATTGACAAGGCAGAACACGGATTTTATGTTGGAATACTGAGAAACGGTGAGAACCTTGTGTATGGTTCATCCTACTGCGTACTTGCAACAGGTGGTATTGGCAGAGTTTATCAGTACACAACAAACTCTGCTATTGCAACTGGTGACGGAATAATGTTTGCACATCTTATGGGGGCAAAAATCAAACACCTTTCAAGAGTACAGTTCCACCCAACTGCCTTTGACAGCAAAAGTGATAGAGAGAGATTTCTTATCTCTGAGGCTGTTCGTGGTGAGGGTGCTATTCTCCTTAACTGCAACGGAGAAAGATTTATGCAGAACTATGACGAAAGAGGAGAGCTTGCACCAAGAGATGTTGTTTCTCACTTTATAATGAAAGAGGAAAAGCGAACAGGCTCAAGCCACTTCTACCTTGACATAACCCACAAGGATGCTGATTTTGTAAAAAACAGATTCCCTATGATTTATGAAAAGTGTCTTGAAAAGGGTATTGACATTACAAAGGACAGAATACCTATTTATCCTTGTCAGCACTATCTTATGGGTGGAATAAATGTTGATTTAGAGGCTCGTACAAATGTTGACAGGCTCTATGCCTGTGGTGAATGTTCCCACACAGGTGTACACGGTGCAAACCGACTTGCAAGTAACTCTCTCCTTGAGGCATTGGTATTTTCAAGAAGAGCTGCCCTTGACATTACTGACAGAATCAGAAAGGGTGGCAGAAAGCCACTTGGGGACGAGCCTAAAAAGAGTGAAATAAGCGGCAAGGTTCTTCCAAAGGGCATAAGGACAAGAATAAGGGAAATTATGCAACAGACCTATTTTGTTATACCTAATCTTGACAACATAGAGGATGCCTACAAAGAGGTTGACAGCATTTTGTCAGACCTTATTACCACTAATTATGAAATTTCTGCCGACTATGTTGAGGCTAAAAGCCTTGCAACAGTTGCAGGTATTATACTTGAAGAAGTTAAGGAGGGTATTAACCTATGATACTAAACCAAATTTATGTAGATGAGCTTATTAAAAAGGCTCTGCTTGAAGATATTAACTACACCGACATAACAACAGACTACCTTATTCCTGAAAACCAGGAGGATGAGGCTATCTTTCTTGCAAAGGCAAGTGGCGTCCTCTGTGGTATTGAGGTTGCAATGAGGGTGTTCACCCTACTACAGCCAGATTTTCAGTATGAAATTCTTATGAATGACGGCGATAAGGTTAAGGAAGGCGACATTATTGCCAAAATAAAGGGTAAGACAAGAACCATTCTTAAGGGTGAAAGAACTGCTCTTAATTTGTTACAGCATATGAGTGGTATTTCCTCAATGACAAACAGGATAGTTAAGCTTGTGGAGGGTACTAATGTTTCTATTGCCGACACAAGAAAAACCCTGCCTGGTATGCGACCAATCCAGAAGTATGCTGTTACAGTTGGTGGTGGAAAAAATCATCGTTACAACCTAAGTGATGCAGCAATGCTAAAGGACAACCATATTGATGCAGGTGGTGGCATTACAAATGCAGTTACCACCTTGAAAAAGAAGTTAGGTCATATGGCCAAGGTGGAGCTTGAGGTTAGAACCCTTGATGAATTAAGAGAGGCACTTTCCGTTGATGTTGATGTTATTATGCTTGACAATATGGACAACGACACAATGAGAAAGGCTGTGGAAATTACAAACGGCAAGGCTCTCCTTGAAGCATCAGGTGGTATTACTGAAGAAACTATCCGTGGCGTTGCAGAAACAGGCGTTGACATTATTTCCGTTGGCGCTTTGACACATTCCGTTAAGGCTTTTGACATTTCCCTAAAAATTGAAAAGAAGTAAAAAAAGGAAGTAGTCTGAAATTCAGATTACTTCCTTTAATACTTTAAGGGCATCTTTGAGCTTGTCAATTTCAAACCCTCCGTAGTTTACAATCATTTGATGCTGAAAGCCTGTGGTGTCATTTTGCATATACTGACTAAGGAACTTTGCTCCTATTCCCCTTTCCTTCAGGGCAGAAACCACCTCATCATCAGTCTTTTCCGTAGAAATCTTCATAATAAAATGGAGTCCTGACACATTCTCGACAATTTCGGCTTTATCCCCTACTGCACTATTCTTAATTATATTCCCAACAATAGCCTTGCACTGTTGGTAGTGTTTTTTCATTCTTGAAATATGCCTTTCAAAATACCCCTCGTTTATAAACATAGCAAGAGTGTATTGTTCAAAGCTTGGAACTGTACAGGATAGGAAATTCAGCTTTTCTCTATATACTTCAAGAAGGTGCGACGGCAAAATAAGGTAGCTTATACGCATTGAGGGTGCAATAGTTTTGCTAAAGGTATTGAGGTAAATCACCCTTTCATTTTTGTCCGTATTAAACAGGGTGTTGGTTTGGCTAAAGCCACGAAACTCGCTGTCATAGTCATCCTCAATAATATATCCACCTCTTTCGTCAGCCCAGTTGAGAATTTCCCTCTGTCTGTCAACAGGCATTACCACACCTGTAGGATAGTGGTGGCTTGGGCTGATGTGTACCACATCGGCATTACTTTTCCTTAGCGCCTCTGCGCTAAGGCCCTTGGAGTCAACTCCTACATACCTTGTTTTTATGCCATTCATTCTGTAAATTTTTGAGATTTTGCTGTAGCCTGGGTTTTCAACAGCAAGAATTTTATCTTTCCCCACAAGCTGGGTTATAAGCATATAGAGGTACTCCGTTCCTGCTCCGATAATAACCTGCTGTGGCGACACATTCATACCACTACTGTGGTAGAGATACTGACAAATTGCTTTACGGAGAATTTCTGCTCCATTGTAGGGCAGAGGGTTCAGAAGTTCATTTTCATAGTCCAATAGAACCCTGCGCATAAGACGACTCCAAACTGAAAATGGAAAGTTTGCACCACTTAGCCTGTTGCCTGAAAAGTCAAATCTAAGTGGTTTTTCTTCCTTATAATTACTAATTTCAGGGAACTCTGTCTTTCTTTGAGCAAGAATAGGCACAACAAAATATCCCTTTTTAGGCTCTGAATAAATGTAGCCCTCAGAAATTAGCTGTTCGTAGGCACTCATTACCGTAACAACGGAAACATCCAAATGAGTTGCAAAGCTTCTTTTGGAGGGCAACTTTTCATCTGGAAGAAGATTTCCGTTAAGTATATCCTCCTTTATACAGGAGTAAAGATACTTATAAGCTGGGACTTTACCCCTTTCTTTCATATCATAGGTTAGCATAACATCACCATCTGGTATTATTTTACAGTATTGTTTTGGGTATTTTAATAATACCAATTTCTATTATAATGAAACTCAACGGAAAATCAAGAGATAAGGAGAATAATTATGAAAAATGACAGATATGAATTAAACAAAAATCTGGCACAGATGCTTAAGGGCGGAGTAATTATGGATGTTACAACTCCTGAACAGGCAAGAATTGCAGAGGAAGCCGGAGCTTGTGCAGTTATGGCACTTGAAAGAATCCCTGCTGACATTCGTGCTGCAGGTGGAGTTTCAAGAATGAGCGACCCTAAGATGATTAAGGGGATTCAAGAGGCTGTTTCCATTCCTGTTATGGCAAAGTGCCGTATTGGACATTTTGCAGAGGCACAGATTCTACAGGCAATAGAGATTGACTACATTGATGAAAGTGAAGTTCTCTCTCCTGCAGATGATGTTTATCACATTGACAAAACAAAGTTTGATGTACCATTTGTATGTGGTGCTAAGGATTTAGGGGAAGCTCTGAGAAGAATCAACGAGGGTGCTTCAATGATTAGAACAAAGGGCGAACCAGGAACAGGTGATGTTGTTCAGGCTGTTAAGCATATGCGTATGATGCAGTCAGAAATTCGCAGAATTAGCTCAATGGCAGAGGACGAGCTTTTTGAGGCTGCAAAACAGCTTCAAGTTCCTTATGACCTTGTTAAATATGTACACGACAACAACAAGCTTCCTGTTGTAAACTTTGCAGCTGGTGGTGTAGCAACTCCTGCTGATGCTGCTTTGATGATGCAACTTGGTGCTGAGGGTGTATTTGTTGGCTCTGGTATATTCAAATCAGGCAACCCTGTAAAGAGAGCATCTGCTATTGTTCAGGCTGTTACAAACTACACAGACGCAAAGCTAATTGCAGAGCTTTCTGAAGATTTAGGGGAAGCTATGGTTGGTATCAACGAACAGGAAATCGAAATTCTTATGGCTGAAAGAGGAAAGTAAAATGAATATCGCCGTACTTGCAGTACAGGGTGCTTTTGCAGAGCATCAGAAAATGCTGGAAAGCCTTGGTGTTGATTCATTTCAAATCAGACAAAAAAGCGATTTAAACACATCTTTTGACGGTTTAATTATTCCAGGTGGTGAAAGCACCGTTCAAGGAAAGCTCCTTACTGACCTTGGGCTTATGGCTCCCATAAGGGAGAAAATCCAGAATGGAACTCCCGTTTTTGGCACTTGTGCAGGTCTTATACTATTGTCAGAAAAAATTGAAAATGACAGTAGCAGATACCTTTCCACAATGAAAATCACTTCAAGGCGAAATGCCTACGGCAGACAGCTTGGGAGCTTTTACACAGAGGAGGAATTTAAGGGTATTGGAAAAATTCCTATGACCTTTATAAGAGCGCCTTACATTGTAAAGTGGCAGGATGATGTCGAAATACTTGCAGAGGTTGAGGGAAAAGCTGTTGCTGCAAAAAGTGGTAATCAGCTTGTTACAGCCTTTCATCCAGAGCTAAACCAGGATTTATCAGTACATAAATATTTTATTGATATGATTAAAAAATAAAAATTGTTTTCAGGAGGGTAATATGAAAACTAACAAAAATCTATTAAAAGTTGTGCTTGCAGCTTTATTCGCAGCACTCATCTTCGTACTCACATTTTTTGTGAAAATTCCAACAGCTATCGGCTACATTCACCTTGGTGACTTAGCAATTTATCTTGCAGCATCACTTCTGCCAACACCATATGCAATGGCTGCAGCAGGTATTGGCGCAGGTATGGCTGACCTTGTTGGTGGTTATGGAGTTTATGTACCTGTTACTATGGTAGTAAAAATGCTCCTTGCTCTTTGCTTTACAAGCAAGGGTGAAAAGGTTCTTAATGTAAGAAATCTTGTGGCTGTATTCATCTGCTGTGGCATTACAGTATTTGGTTACTTTGCCTTTGAAATCTTCTACTACGGTGCAGCAGCATACGCATCAATGATTCCTAACCTCATTCAGGCAGGTGCAAGTGGTATTCTCTACCTCGTAGTTGGCGCTGCATTTAACAAGTCAAATATTAAGTCCAAGGTAGCTCTTTAATATGAAACAGAAAAGAATTCTTTGCATTAACGATATATCATCAATGGGCAAATGCTCCCTTACAGTAGCTTTGCCTGTGTTATCAACAATGGGAATTGAGGCAGTAGTTTTACCTACTGCCTTTCTGTCTGCACACACAGTTTTTGAGGGTTACACCTTTATGGACAACACAGAAGAAATGAAAAAGGTCCTTTCTCACTTTGAAAATATGGGAGAAAAATTCGACTGCATCTTTACAGGCTATCTTGGAAGTGAAAGTCAGATAGAAATTGTATCCCACCTTATTGACAACCACCCAGAAAGTATAATCATCACCGACCCTGTTATGGGTGACAACGGTAAGCTTTACAGTGGTTTTAAAAGGGACTACCCACAAAAGATGGCAGAGCTTTGCAAAAAGTCCCACATTATTTTACCAAACTATACAGAGGCAGAGCTTTTGGGTGATGTAAACTCCCTTTGTAAAAATACAGTTGTTACAGGTGTTAGGGAAGGCAATATGGTTGCCACCTACTTAAATGACAAAAAAATTGCAGAAAGCAAATTTATTGACAGGCAGTTCCACGGTGCAGGAGATGTATTTTCAAGCACCTTTACAGGACTTTATACTCTTGGCAACAGCCTACAGGACAGTATAAAAAAAGCTGTAGAGTTTACAGAAGAATGTATTTCACATACAGTAAGTGACAAGGATTCACAGTGGTACGGACTGCGTTTTGAGGAATGTTTGCATAAATTATTTGAAATGAAGTAAGGGTTGCTAAATGCAACTCTTATTTTTTTACAGCACCAAATAAATCCCTTGTTTATTGAGTTTCTATATGATATAATAAGATGATTAAGTTTTAAATTTTAGCTATGAACAAGAGGCAAAATTATGGAAAAACAGAGAATTGTAATCAAGGTTGGCACATCAACCTTAACATATGAAAACGGAAAGCTTAACATCAGAAGGCTGGAGAGGTTGTGCAAGGTTATTTCTGATTTACAGAATATGGGCAACGAAATGATACTTGTTTCCTCTGGTGCTTTTGGTGTTGGTATGGGTAAGCTGGGCATAAAAGAACGCCCCACAATGACAAACAAAAAACAGGCTATTGCAGCAGTTGGTCAATGTGAGCTTATGTTTATGTACGACAAGCTTTTTGGAGAATACAACAATGTGGTGGCACAAATTCTTCTGACAAAATACGCTGTGGAAACTCCCCACAAGGAGGACACCATCAGAAACGCATTTATGTCCCTGATTGATATGGGAATTATTCCTGTTGTTAACGAAAACGACTCCGTTGCTACAGATGAGCTTGAGGGAGAAAATTTTGGTGATAACGACCAGCTTTCTGCCATAGTTGCAAAGCTAATTGATGCCGACAAGCTGATTATCCTTACAGATATTGACGGTCTTTATGACAAAAACCCGTCACTTCATAGTGATGCAAAAAAGATTGACACCGTAGAACACATTACAGATGAAATTAAGGCAATGGCAGGCGGCAGAGGAAGTAACCGTGGCACAGGTGGTATGGCCACCAAAATTCTTGCAGCAGAGATTGCCACAGAGGTAGGCATTGATGTACAAATTTGTGCAGGTGACAATCCAGAGCTGATTTATGATATTTTTGACAACAAGGCTGTTGGAACAGTTTTCTTGGGAAAGGAAAAGAACAATGACAGTAATTGAGCAAATGGGCGCAAGGGCAAAAGAGGCTTCAAGGGTGCTTTCTGTAGCTGGTAATAAAAAAAATACTGCACTTATTTCTATTGCAGATGCACTAATTGAAAATGCAGAAACTATTATAAAGGCAAATAATATTGATATAGAAAACGGCAAGAAAAACGGCCTTACACCAAGCCTTATTGACAGACTAACTCTTGGTAAGGACAGAATTGAAGGTATGGCAGACGGTGTTAGAAAGGTAGCATCTCTCCCTGACCCTGTTGGTAATGTAATTAGTGGTAGTACTTTGCCAAATGGACTAAAGGTAACTAAGGTAACTGTTCCTTTGGGGGTTATCGGCATTATCTTTGAGGCTCGTCCAAATGTTACGGCAGATGCAGCAGCACTATGTCTTAAGTCTGGTAATGCTGTTATTCTCCGTGGTGGCAAGGAGGCTATCAACTCCAACAAGGCTATTGCAGAAATTATGAGAACAGCCACAGAAAAGGCTGGACTTCCAAAGGACAGCATACAGCTTATTGAGGACACCTCAAGGGCATCCTCCACAGAGCTTATGCAGTTAAGCGACTATCTTGATGTACTGATTCCAAGAGGTGGCGCAGGACTTATAAAGGCTGTTGTGGAGAACAGCAAGGTTCCTGTTATTGAAACAGGAGTTGGCAACTGCCATATCTATGTTGACAAGTACGCAGACATAGAAATGGCAAGTGAAATTATTTTCAACGCAAAAACCAGCAGACCTTCAGTTTGCAACGCTATTGAAACTATACTTATTCACAAGGATATTGCAAAAGAGGCTCTACCAAGGATAAAGGAAAAGCTGGACACAAAGACTGTCCAGCTGAGAGGTTGTAACCGTACAAGAGAAATTCTGGGTAGTTCAGTTGTGGAAGCAACCGAAGATGACTACTACACAGAATTCTTGGACTACATTCTTGCCTGTAAGGTTGTAGATAGCATCGATGAGGCAATAGCTCATATTGCAAAATACTCCAGTGGTCACAGCGAATGTATCATTACAAATGACTACAACAGCGCAAATAAATTCAAGGCAGAAATTGACTCTGCCGCTGTATATGTAAATGCGTCAACTCGCTTTACTGACGGTGGAGAATTTGGACTTGGTGCAGAAATTGGCATTTCAACTCAAAAGCTCCACGCAAGAGGACCAATGGGCATAAATCAGCTAACCTCATCAAAGTTCATTGTTGAAGGCAACGGTCAAATCCGTGTTTAAAGCATTAGGTAAATAAGTGCCATAATAAGCATAGGGTCGGTGTCCTCGTCATATAGGAAGATTATCAGAAGGAGAATAAGGGTGGTTTCCTTATCCTTAAAAAGGAAATCCATAGGCTTTTCTTTAACCTCCCTTTTAGGTGGTTCGGCTTTTTTGCTCTGCTCCTGCTTTTCAGGGACTTTTTCATCAGTCCTTACAGGAGGCTTTACAGAAGGTTTTGCAGAAGGCTTATGTACCCTTTGGGAGTTTGGGACAGCACTACGCATCCTTTCTGCTCTACGCAGTGCCTCCCTTTCCATATCATCCAAAATAAACCTCCCCTAAAACAGACCTATGTTTTTGATGTTTGGCAACAGTCTGATTATTATCATCATTTTCTTGATTTTTTCAAGTCTTTCTCGTCTTTCCTCAGAAAGGAATGGCACAAGGGCATCAAAGAGCCTTGTGGTATCGTCCTCTCTGTTTACATTTGCAAGGATTGGGGCAAGTTTATTTAAGATATTTGGGTCAATCCCCATAGTATTCCCTGTTTGACTTTTAGCTTTCGGAAGATTACTCCCTTCACTTTCAGATGATGTGCCACTATCCCCTGTCAGTCCCATCATTTTGCCAAGGTTTTGGATTTCCCTTAACTTTTCAGGGTCGGACATAATCTCGTTAATCTTAGAGCCTAAGTCATCCATTAGTCCATCAGCTTTTTCATCAGAGCTTGTGCCTGTGGGGAGTTGAGGATTTTCTCACTCTGCTCAGGGTCATCAAGAATTTTTTGTAGCTTTTTTGCCTGGTTACTGCTCATCCTGTTTACAATGGAGCCAAGGTTTCCCTTTTCAAGGTTATCCCTTAAGCTTTCAGGAGTGGTATTCAGCTTTTCGCTAAGACTGTTAATTAGATTGTTGATTTCACTATTATTCAGCATCACATTTTTCCTTTCTCTGTACTAATAATAGAATATGCAGAGAATTACTTTTTATGAAGGAGTAGTTATGAAAATACTTGTTTTTTCAGATACCCACGGTGATACACAAAAGATGTATAGGGCAATCCTATCCCATTCCGATGCAGAAGTTGTTATTCACTGTGGTGACGGAGAAAATGACGTTAACTATATGAAAACTGCGTTCCCCTCAAAAGCATTTTATAATGTTAAGGGCAACTGCGATTGGTGTAGCGACTTACCAGGTGTTCTGGAGCTTACTTTACAAGGAAAGAAGATTTTTGTTACCCACGGACATCTGTATAACGCAAAAATGGGAATAATGAACCTTTGCTACGCTGCAAGGGAGAAACAATCTGACATTCTCCTTTACGGTCACACCCACATTTCTATGAATGAATATGATGACGGAATGTACATTATGAACCCAGGCTCTTGTCACGGATACGGAGCAACCTATGGAATAATTGACATTACCCCCAAGGGAATACTCACAAGTATTGCAAAGGCCAAGTAAGGAGTGGGAATTTGAATTTTGATAACACAAGCCTGTCACAGGAAATAAAAAACCAGCTTTCCACCCTAAGTACAAATGAGAGTTTGCCCCACGCAATTCTCATTACAGGTGGTAGTGAAAACGAAAGGGAAGAAATTGTAAAGCTCCTTTGCCACTATGCTGTTTGTGAGGGGGAAAACAAACCCTGCTACAACTGTTCACACTGCCACAAGGCAACAACTCTTAGCCACCCTGACATTACACTTGTTAAGGGTAGCGAAAAGACCAAAACCAAAATTTACAACAAAGACATAATTGAGGAAATAATCAGAACTGCGTCCATTATTCCAAATGAAGCAAAATCAAAGGTTTATGTGCTAAAGGATGTGGACGACAAGCTACCACCTATTTCCCAAAACGCATTTTTAAAAACTCTTGAAGAACCACCAAAAAATGTAGTGTTCATTATGACCTGCAAGGACGGTAGCAAAATGCTGGAAACGGTGCTTTCAAGATGTACACAAATTAACATTCCACTAACAGAAAATTTCAGTGATGAGGGTATGGCTATTGCAGAGGAAATTGTCCTGTCACTTAATGATGTGAATGAATACAGTTTGCTTAAAGCAACCTACAAACTGAAAAACAAGGAGATTTCACTATCTGTTCTTCCACCTCTGAAAATGCTTTTCAGGGATGCCCTTATGGTAACTGTAGGGGCAGAGCAAACTACAAAAAGTGAAGCTCCAAAAAAATTAAAACGAAAATTAACAAGGGAAAAAGCCCTTGCACTTATAGAAACTATTGACAGAGCAACAAGCCTTGTGCATAGCAACGCAAACCACAAGCTACTTGCAACCTGGCTTTGTGCTGAACTCAGGAGGATAATATGGCAGAAGTAATAGGTGTTAGGTTTAAAGAGGTAGGAAAAATCTACTACTTTGACCCAGAGGAAAATAAATATATTCAGGGCGACAGAGTTGTTGTGGAAACAGCCAGAGGTATTGAATGTGGCACAGTTGCCCTTGCTAACAAAGAGGTTGAGGATGATAAAATTGTTCATCCTCTAAAAAAGGTTATCAGACAGGCAACAAAGGCTGATATTCAGCACATTGAGGAAAATAAAATTAAAGAAGAAAAAGCCTTTGAAATTTGCCAAAATAAAATTAGGGAACACAACCTTGATATGAAGCTTGTAGAGGTTGAATACACCTTTGACAACAGCAAAATTCTGTTTTACTTTACAGCTGACGGCAGAGTTGATTTCCGTACTCTTGTAAAGGATTTGGCTACAATTTTCAGAACAAGAATTGAGCTTAGACAAATTGGTGTTCGTGACGAAGCCAAAATGCTTGGTGGACTTGGAGTATGTGGCAAACCATTCTGTTGCAACAGCTTTTTAGGTGAGTTCCAGCCTGTTTCAATTAAAATGGCAAAGGAACAGGGACTTTCCCTTTCCCCTGTTAAAATTAGTGGAACTTGTGGCAGACTTATGTGCTGTTTAAAATACGAGCAGGATGCCTACACAGACCTTATCAAAAATTCTCCAAAGGTTGGTGACAGAATAGATACTCCGGAGGGCAAGGGTACTGTTGTGGATATTGCCCTGCTTACAGGTGTTGTTAAGGTGAAAATGGATGACACACCAGAGGAAGCAGCTCCTCACATCTTTAGTCTTAGGGAAATGAACGAACCAAAGAAGTGCCCACATTGTAAAAACGGCAAGAATCAAGAAATTGATGAAGATTCCCTTTTTGACGGAATTGAATTTCCAACTAAGCCACAACACAAAAAGACAAAAAGTCAAAAGGTAAAGCCTGTTAGAGAAAAAACCTCAAAACCTAAGCCTGTTGAGGGAAATAATCAAAATAACAGCCAAAACAACCACAATAAACAGGGTAACAAAAACCACAGATACAGCAAAAACCCTCACCACAGACCAAGAAGAAACAATAGTCACAATGGTGGCAACAATCAGCGCAACAAGCAGGCAGATAATTCCAACAAGTAAGCAATAACTAATTTTTTTGATTTAACATAAAAAGAATTGCTTTTTTATAAAACTCGTGGTAGAATTAAGACAAATATATAAGGAGGTTTCTGAATATGGCATATGTAATTTCTGACGATTGCATCAGCTGTGGCGCTTGTGCAGACGGCTGTCCTGTAGGTGCTATTTCTGAAGGTGACGGCAAGTATGTTATCAACGCTGACGAATGCATCAGCTGTGGTGCTTGCGCAGACACTTGTCCTGTAGGCGCTCCATCAGAAGAGTAATCAATCAACTACTAAGAAACAGCAGGGTTTTACCTTGCTGTTTCTTTTCTTTTGTAGTATAATTAGCTTAAATCTCTTTTTGGAGGAAATTATGTTCCTTAATGAAAACGAACACCTTGAGCCACTTGGCAAGGGTGTAAAAATTATTGTAAGCGACATTCACCATTTTTCAACAGATACAATTCTCCTTAACTACTTTGCAAACCCAAAGAAAAACGACAAAGTAATTGAGCTTGGTACAGGCTGTGGCACAATTCCTCTGCTAATGAAAAAGGAGGGCAAAGCCTCTGAAATTACTGCTGTTGACATTCAGCAGGACGCCTGTTCTCTACTGCAAAGGAGCATTGAGCTTAACAGCTTTACAGGAATAAATGTTATAAACAGCGACCTTAAGGAGCTAAAGGGAAAGGTGAATTTTGGCTACTACAATCTTGTGGTGTGCAACCCTCCCTACAAGGAAAACGGAACAGGAATTCACAACCCAAATAGTGGGAAGAAAACTGCTCGGCACGAGATTCTCTGCTCTCTTGAGGATATTATCCGTGTCAGTTCCTCTCTCCTTAACTTTGGTGGTAGGCTTTGTATGTGTCAGCGACCAGAACGCCTGACAGATATTCTTACTCTTATGAGGGAATACACCCTTGAGCCAAAGCGAATAAGAATGGTTCAGCAAAGGCTAAACAAAGCCCCAAAGCTTGTACTTGTTGAGGGCAGAAAGGGTGGCAAGAGAGGCTTTATGAACTCAGAGCCAACCCTGATGATTGAGGACGAAGGTGGCAATTTCTCACAAGAAATGCTAAAGGTTTATGGAGATTACAAGGAGATAAAATGAGTACATTATATGTGGTGGGAACACCGATAGGCAATCTTAGTGACCTTTCTCCAAGGGCAATAGAAACACTTAAAAATGTGGATTTTATTGCAGCAGAGGACACAAGAGTAACCTTAAAACTACTTAACCATTTTGGCATTAAAAAGGAAATGGTGAGTTACTTTGAACACAACAAATTACAGCGTGGCGAAATGATTACCGACAGAATTTTAAATGGAGAAAGCTGTGCCATTGTCACCGATGCCGGTATGCCCTGTGTTAGCGACCCAGGGGAACTTCTCATAATACAATGTCAGGAAAAGGGCATAAAAACTGTGGTAATCCCAGGACCTACTGCCTTTGCCTCTGCCCTTGCCATATCGGGACTGCCTACAGGTAGATTTACCTTTGAGGGATTTTTAAGTGTTAACAAAAAAAGTCGCAAGGCTCACCTTGAAAGTCTGATAAACGAAGAACGGACAATGATTTTTTACGAAGCACCCCACAAGCTAAGCAACACCCTAAAGGACTTTGCCAACTACTTCCCCAACAGAAAGCTATCTATTGTAAGGGAAATAACCAAAATTCACGAGGAAGTTATCGCCACCACCACAGACAGAGCCTATGAAGAATTTGGCGAAAATGGTGTAAAGGGAGAAATCGTCCTTGTGCTACAAGGCAAAATAAAGACAGAGGAAGAAAACACCTACACCCTACAAGATGCTGTAGAAATGGCAAGAAAGCTCATTGAAAAAGGTGAAAAGGCAACCTCTGCCAGCAAGGAAGTTGCCACCATTACAGGCTTTAAGAAAAATGAAATTTATAAGGAACTACTATAATGACATATACTGATGCTATAAACACAATACATTCTCTGTTACAGTTTGGAGCAAGACCTGGACTTGACAGAATTTTGATGCTACTTGAAAAACTTGACAACCCACAGAACAAGTGTAAATTCATTCATATTGCAGGAACTAACGGAAAAGGCTCTGTAAGTCAGATGCTTAGTGCTGTTTTGACGGAGTCAGGCTACAAGACAGGACTTTTCATTTCACCCTACATTACCGATTTTCGTGAAAGAATACAGATAAATGGAGAAATGATACCAGAAGAAAGTCTTGCAGAAGTGGTGGAAAAGCTTTATCCTTTGGTTCAGGAAATGGCAGAGGAGGGCAATATTATTACGGAATTTGAATTTGTAAATGCTATTGCCTTTTACTACTTTGCACAGGAAAATTGCGACATTGTTGTTCTTGAAACAGGTATGGGTGGACTACTTGACTGCACCAATACAATTCCTGCCCCACTTTGTTCCATCATTACACCAATTGGCCTTGACCACACAGCCGTCCTTGGCAACACTATTGAAGAAATTACCACTCAAAAATGTGGCATAATTAAAGAAAATTCCTCTACAGTTATTGCAAAGCAGACAAATGCTGATATAGAAAGGCAGATTGTAAAGGACTGCACCCAAAAGCACAATATGTTTTACTTTGGTGATGACTGCAAAATAAAGGTGATAGAGTCTAATATTAACGGCACAGAGGTTAAATATAAGGGCAAAAAATTCACTCTACATCTTGTGGGGCTACACCAGATTGACAACCTTAAAACAGCCTTAACAGCTATCGAGGTTCTAAGGGACAGCCATTTTTATGATATTACAGCAGATGATATTGCAAATGGAATTGAAAAGGCAAAAAATCCTGCAAGGTTTGAGCTGATTTCAAACAGTCCTATGATTATTCTTGACGGCGCACACAACCCAAATGGAATGGAAGCCTTCTCAAAAAGTGTTAAGAAATACACCACAGGAAACAGAATTTTAATAACGGGTATGCTAAAGGACAAGGACATTGACACTTCCCTTGACTTTGTAAGTGACCTTTTTGACACAGTAATCACCCTTACCGTAAATAACCCTCGCACCATAAGTTCAGATGAACTTGCAGAAATTTCCAGAGGGAAGTTCCAAAATGTGCTTTCCTATGACAAGGACTACCAGGGTGCTATTAACAAGGCTCTCTCCCTTGCAGAAGAAAAAAGTAGCACCATATTCATTTGTGGTTCACTATATCTTGCAGGGGATTTGCGACCAATTCTACTACAAAAATAAAATTTTCGACAACTGAATATTACAAATTTTTTGACTCATACTATATATACTTATAGTATGAGTTTTTTGTTATAAAGGAAGTTGAAAATGCTAAACACAGTTTATGAAAACAAGGTACTGACGGTTTTCTTAACAGGGGAAATTGACCAGCACACAAGCAAAAACCTCCGTCTGGAAATTGACTCCCAGACAGAGGCTCTAAAGCCCGAACTATTATGCCTTGACTTTGACAATGTAAAGTTTATGGACAGTAGTGGCATTGGACTGATTATGGGCAGGTTCCGTCAAATGTCACTTTTAGGTGGACGAATGAAAATCACCAACCTACCTGACAACATTAAAAGGGTTGTTAACCTTGCAGGAATACAAACTTTGGGGGTAATCAAATGAAAAAGAAAAACACAATGGAGGTGCGTTTCCCCTCAAAGAGTATAAACGAAGGCTTTGCAAGAGCAGTTGTTTCCTCCTTTCTGCTCCAGCTTGACCCCACCATAAATCAGCTGACGGATATAAAAACTGCAGTTTCGGAGGCAGTCACCAACTGCATTGTTCACGGTTATGAGGATACCTCGGGAATAATTTACATAAGAGGAGAAATCCGTGATGACAACACTGTTGTAGTGAAAATTCGTGACAAAGGCAGAGGTATTCCAGACATTAAAAAGGCTATGGAACCCCTATTTACAACAGGTGGCGAAGAAAGAGCAGGTCTTGGCTTTGCAGTTATGGAAAGCTTTATGGACAAGGTGAAGGTGACCTCAAAGGAGGGCAAGGGTACAACTGTTACCCTCTACAAAAAGATAATAAACACAAGCTATGAAAAGTCGCAATAAAATTATTGAGGAAAACCTTGGCCTTGTTCACTCCTGCTGTAAAAGGTTTGTTGGCAAGGGCATTGAGTACGATGACCTTTATATGGCAGGTTGCACAGGGCTGATAAAGGCTGTAGATAAATTTGACAGCAGTCTTGGTTTTAGGCTAAGCACCTACGCAGTGCCTGTTATCCTTGGAGAAATACGCAGACTTTTCAGAGAGGGTGGCAGTGTTAAGGTTAGCAGAAGTATTAAGGAGCTTTACCTTAAAATTACCCATCTTACAGAGAAAAACCCAGACCTTACTATTACTGAAATTGCAAAGGAGCTTGACACCACAGATGAAAAAGTCAACGAGGCTCTTTGTGCAGGACGGATGCCACTTTCGCTTACTACAGAGGAAAGTGGAGAAATTGACCTTACTGTATGTTCATATGAGGAGGAATACACAGAAAAGCTGTCCCTAAGGGATGCTCTAAAAGAGCTTGACCAAAGGGACAGTAAAATTATAAATCTTAGGTACTACAAGCATATGACACAAAGTCAGGTGGGGGAAAAGCTTGGTATGACACAGGTTCAAGTGAGCCGTAGAGAAAAGAAAATACTTGGAGAAATCAGAGAAAAGATGTTATCTTAAAAAAGGTATTTCTGTTTAGAAATACCCACAGCTTGTAGAAAAACCTTTCTACAAGCTGTGGACTGTCGAAAAAGGAAATATCCCCCATTTATGGGGGATAAAATAGATGTAAAATCTGTAACAAGAATAAAACCCTTAACTTACTAAAGATGTAAGTTAAGGGTAATTTTTTATATTAGAATCATTTGCGTTAGGACGACTTTTTTCGGTAGTCAGAGGTTATTGCAAATTTGAAATAACCTCTTAGTATTATACCTCTGTTTCTCTGTAGTTACCTAAAAAGCTAAACTCTGGTAGCTCTGTACTTAGGGTGCAGAGAAGATTTTTTACATTTTCGCTACCAACATTACCTGTAAAGTCAAGATAAAATAGGTACTGAAAAGGCGCATTTGCCATTGGTCGTGACTCAATCTTTGTAAGATTAAGACCGATTGAACTAAACCTGCAAAGAACACTATAAAGTGAGCCTGTAATATGTGGCAAAGCAAAGCAAAGGCTGATTTTATCTGCGTCCTCTGGAATATACAGCTTTTTAGAAATCACAATAAACCTTGTCATATTGTCACTTCTGTTTTCATAATTATCCTCAAGAACCTTTAAACCATACTCCTTAACAGCACTACTGTTACAAATGGCAGCAATATCAATCCTCTTGCTTTTTGCAACATCTCTTGCAGCCACTGCTGTGTTGCTAACAGGCAGAGTTTTGTAGTTATGCTCTGCGATTTTATTACTGCACTGGGCAAGGGACTGTGGATGTGACCACACTTCCTCAATGTCCTCAAGATTTGCCTGTCTTATTGACGCAAGTTTATACCTTATTGGCATATCAATGGACTTTACAATGTAAAATCTGTGCTTGAGAATAAGGTCGTAAACATCACTTACAGAACCTGCACTTGAATTTTCAACAGGCAATACACCGTAGTGAGCCTCTCCATTTTCTATGGCAGTAAACACATCCTTAAAGCTTTTGTAAAACTGAGGTGTAGCATTTGGAAAAATCTTCATAGTTGCCTCGTGGTTATTGGCACCGGCAATACCCTGACAAGCAACTTTTGTTTCACTATCAAAACGCAGGGATTTGTCAGCATTTTCTATTTTCTCCCTCATTTCCTCCCCTGAGCCTACAATGTTGTGCTGTAACGCTCTGGAAAGTTCCATAATATTGCTGTAGAGAATTTGTGCAGAATGGCCGTATTCCCCACCACGAATAAGCATTTCGTCAAGAATTTCCTGTTCTCTTTCTGCATTAAGAATAGGAATGCCGTTTGCCTTTTTGTAAATGGCAACATCCTTTGAGCAGTCCATTCTTCTTTTGAAAAGCTCCACAAGGCTCTCGTCAATCTCGTTTATTTCCTGCCTAATTTCCTTTAAATCTCTCATTTTCTTCTCCCCTTAGTTACATAGCAGGTCAAGGATTGTAATGGCTGTCACAGCCTCAATAACAGGAACAGCTCGAAGTACAATGCAAGGGTCGTGCCTACCCTTAATTTCAAGAGTGTCATTCTCCCCTGTTTCAAGATTTATAGTGTCCTGCTTTTGTGCAATAGACGGTGTCGGCTTTACAGCCACCTTAAAGGTAATTGGCATACCATTTGTAATGCCACCAAGGATACCACCACAGTTATTTGTTTCGGTATAAACCTTGCCATTTTCATCATAACGGAAGTTATCGTTACTTTCACTTCCATACATTTTTGAAAGCTCAAAACCTTTGCCAAATTCGATACCCTTCATTGCAGGAATACCAAAAACAGCCTTGGCAATTCTGCCCTCAATTCCGTCAAACATTGGGTAGCCAATTCCTGCATCCATTCCAACAACAGCACATTCTATTGTGCCACCAACGGAATTTTTATCGGCAGATGCCTCTGCAACCACCTGTCGCATAGCCTCCTCCTTGCTACTGTCAAGGAGAGGGAAGCTACTGTTTAACAGGCTGTCTATAGTATCATTAGGAATACAGCAAGGGTCAAAGGACTTGTCCTCAACATTACCAATGCTACCGATATGGGCAGTAACTCTTATGCCCTTTTCTGCAAGAATTTGCTTACAAATTGCCCCTGCAAATACAATAGGCGCAGTAATTCTGCCACTAAAGTGACCACCACCTGCAATATCGTTAAAGCCTTTGTACTTTACAAAAGCAGGGTAGTCGCTATGACCTGGGCGAGGACACCTTTTTATATCGGAATAGTCCTTGCTTTTGGTATTTGTATTTTCAATAATAGCACATAGAGGCGCACCTGTTGTTGTGTTTTCCACTACACCTGAAAGAATTTTTGGCAAGTCAGCCTCCTTACGAGGAGTTGCTGTCTTGTCATTACCAGGGGCTCTCCTTTTCATTTCAAATAGGATTTTCTCTGTGTCCAGGCTTACTCCTGCTGGAAGTCCGTCAATAACCACGCCGATAGCTTTTCCGTGGCTTTCTCCAAATATTGAACACTTTATATTCTCACCTATTGTTGATGACATACCTTACCTCCTACGCTAACAAAGTCCTCAAAGAACATTGGGTAGCTTTTCTCTATAGCCTGACTGTCAGTAATAAACACATCGCCTCTTGCAATAACACTTGCAATAGATGCCGACATTACAATTCTGTGGTCGTTATAACCATCTACTGTGCCACCGTTAAGACTTCCAATACCCTGTATAACAAGTCCGTCATCGGTTTCTCCTGCCATACCACCCAAATTATTTATAAGACTGGCTGTTGCCTCAAGACGGTCACATTCCTTTATTCTAAGTCGCTCTGCGTTGTATATTCTTGTTGTGCCATTTGCACCGGCACCACAAACTCCCAGAATTGGCACAAGGTCTGGAATTTGACTTGCATCAATACTAATTCCTCTTAACTCACCTTTTTTAACAGTAACACTATTTTGGGAGGTTGTCACCTCTGCGCCAAATCGTCTTAACAGGGAGCAAATTTCCTTATCCCCCTGAATTGAATTTATGTTCACACCATTTACAGTAATTTCTCCACCTAAGGCACCTGCAACCATAAAGAAGGCTGAATGGCTCCAGTCCCCCTGTACTGTGTAGTCCTTTGGTGTGTAGTGCTGATTACCCCTTACAAAGTAGCCGTAGTCGGTTTTTTCAACCTCAACACCAAACTGCTTCATAGTGTCAATAGTCATATTTATGTATGCAACACTTTCCATTTCTGAGGTGATTACAATTTTACTGTCACCGTCAAGAATTGGCAAAGCAAGAAGTAATCCTGTTACAAATTGGCTTGAAATATTGCCTGGTACTTCAAAAGTACCACTTTTTAGCTGTCCACTTACATTAAGTGGCAAACCACCCTCTGTAACACAGGTTACTCCGTTTTTGGGCAAGGTATCAAGATAAACCCCAATAGGTCTTTCAGGAAGCCTACCCTTGCCAACAAACTCACCCTCCATACCAAGAGCTGATACAACAGGGATAAAAAATCTTAGGGTACTGCCACTTTCACAGCAGTCAAAAACACCCTTACCACTACTAAAAAGGTGACTACTGTCAATAGTCAGTGTGTCACCCTTTAACTCCGTTTTTGCTCCAAGAGCATTTATACAGGAAATTGTGGCCTCTATATCCTTTGAAACAGTAACACGAGAAAGTGTTGACTTTCCCCTTGAAAGTGTTGCACAGATAATTGCCCTGTGACAATCACTTTTTGAGGCAGGTATAGTCACACTACCTCTGAGAACATTTGGTGTTACCCTTACCTTAGCCATTGTTTTCCTCCGAATTCTCTAAGTACTGCTGAAAATCCCTTTGGTTAATTCTCTTAACTTCTGCGTTACCAATGGACTTTAGCACAACAATGTCAATTTCTCTACCAGATGACTTTTTATCACTTTGAGATGCAAAGGCAATATCCCTAAGACTTGCCTCGTCATATACAGGAAGATTATATATCTTACAAAGCTCTGCAATCTTGTTTGCAGTTCCCTTTGGAGAAAATCCCTCTGCTTCACTTGCCTTGCTAATCATAACCATACCAATGGCAACAGCCTCACCGTGGGACAGCTTTGTATATTCGTAAATCTTCTCCAATGCGTGACCTATGGTGTGACCAAAGTTTAGGAGCTTTCTTTCTCCTGCCTCTTTTTCGTCATTCTGCACCACATTCCTCTTGATATATACACATCTAAAGATGATGTTTTCAATATCAAGCTCATCCATACCCTTTTTAAGCATTCTAAAAAGTCCTACAGACTTAATGCAACCGTACTTAATAACCTCTGCCATACCGTCATTGATATACCTCTGTGGCAAGGTGCTAAGTGTATCAGGGTCAATAAGCACAAGGCTTGGTTGCCAAAATGCACCTACAAGATTTTTACCCTGGCTAATGTCATAGCCGGTTTTGCCACCAACAGAGGAATCCACCTGTGCAAGAAGTGAGGTTGGCACCTGTATAAACTCAATACCACGAAGGTAGGTTGATGCAACAAAACCTGCCATATCACCTGTAACACCACCACCAAGAGCAAGAATCATATCCTTTCTTGTTAGGTTATTATCTGCAAGGTGGCTGTACATAGCCTCAATGGTTCTGATATTCTTTGAGGTTTCACCTGCCTTGAACACAAATTCAGACACAATAAAGCCTTCCTGTTTAAGAGATGCAATAACTGTCTGACTGTAAAGTGCGTGAACATTACTGTCTGTAATAACAGCAACCCTTGTTGGTGAGGACACGCTTTTGATGTACTCACCACAGTGGTTGATTATACCTCTGTCAATAATAATTTCGTATTTTCGTCCTGTATTTACTTTAAGCTTTTTCATTCGCCTAAAGCCTCCTTAATTTGATGACCCTTCTGTAGAAGTGCCATTAGTTTTTCCTTATTATCTGTAGAAATAGCAGATTCAATTTCCCTAATATTATCAATCAGGGTATCAAGCTCCTTTAAAAGTGGCTTTTTATTTTCCATAAAAAGCTCAGTCCAAAGCTCTGCGTTTATGTTGGCAACACGGCTTACATCCCTGTAGCTACCTGCAGAAAAGCCCTTGTGATTCATACAATTTGGAGAAAGCACATAGGCACAGGCAAGGACATGAGGGAGCTGACTTGTAAAGGCAATCATCCTGTCGTGTTCCTCTGGGTCGGTAATTTTCACACTGCCAAAGCCAAGGGATAAATTAAAGTCAGAAACTATCTTTACTGATTTTTCGTCAGCCTCACAGGGTACAATAATGCAACTTGCGTTTTTGTACAAATCAGCCTCGCTGACATCAAAACCGTTTTTCTCCTTACCTGCCATTGGGTGAACCCCAACAAATGTAAAGCCGAATTTGTGGCTAAGGTCAATGAGCCTTTGGCAAATCTCTGTCTTTATGCCTGATGTATCGGTGACAATAGCACCCTTTTTGATTTTGTCCCCGTTTTGTTCAATAAAGTTAACTGCTCCGTTTGGATATATACCCAAAATAATCAAATCAACATCACTAAGGCTATCAGGTGTGCCTATTTCATCAATAGCGCCACAAGAGAGAGCCTTCTCAAGTGGCAGAGGACTTCTGTTTATGCCAATAACATAGTGGTCGGTGTATTTCTTAATAGCCTTACAGTATGAGCCACCAATAATACCAAGACCTACAACTGCAATTTTCATTTTATCATTCCTTAAAGAACAGCCTTTAGTTTTTGCACCTTATTAGCTAAAGCATCAAATTCCTTTGGTGTAAGGGATTGAGCTCCGTCACATAAAGCATGTGGTGGGTCATTGTGAACCTCAATAATAAGCCCATCTGCTCCTGCTGCCACAGCAGCCATAGCCATTGGTTCAACAAGCCAACTCTGTCCTGTTGCGTGGCTTGGGTCAATGACAATAGGTAAGTGACTAAGCTTTTTAATAACAGGAATTGCTGATAAATCAAGGGTATTTCTTGTGAACTTTTCATAGGTTCTAATACCTCTTTCACAGAGAATAACCTGTTCGTTACCACCTGCCATAATGTACTCAGCACTCATAAGCCATTCCTCAATAGTAGCACTTAAACCACGCTTTAGAAGAATTGGCTGATTTAGCTTACCCAGCTTTTTAAGCAGACTGAAGTTCTGCATATTTCTTGCGCCAACCTGAATTATGTCAACATCTGAGAAAAGCTCAATGTCGCTTTCACTCATAATTTCAGTTACGATTGGCAGTCCTGTCGCCTGTCTTGCCTTTTTCAGCAGTTCAAGGCCCTCTGCCTTTAGACCTTGGAAGGCATAAGGTGAGGTTCTTGGCTTGAAGGCACCACCACGAAGTACAGTTGCGCCGGAATTTTTAACAGCCTTTGCAATTTCTGTCACCTGATTTTCAGACTCAACAGAGCAAGGCCCTGCCATAAGAGCAAGACTTCCGTCACCGATTTTAGCACCGTTTGAAAGTGTGATAACGGTATCCTCTGGGTGGAACTTCCTGTTGGCTTTTTTGTATGGTTCCTGAACCCTTTTTACAGAATATACAATATCCTGAGCATTGATATAATCAATATCTATGCTTACTGTGTCACCAATAAGACCAAGGACAGTTTCGTTAACGCCCTGCCACTCATTAACGGTGACATCATAGTTATCCATTAGAGAAGCAGAGAACTTGTCAATAGTATCCCTGCTTGTTCCTCTTTTTAATACAATAATCATAATTTTCTCCAAAGCAAGTAAAATATATTTAACTTATACAGTTTACCACATTTTACATATATATTCAATAGAAACGCCCTGTTTTCAGACAAAAATCTCTGCGTTGTAAATAGATGTGACCCATTTTGGGTAAAAAATAACTTTAAGATATGTATATTGTTTAGTAAGCCTTTGGAGTGGAGCGTAGCGGAACGAAAAAGGCTTACTAAACTGCGTCGCTTACGCTGCCAGCTTCTCAGCAAGA
>JBGUUL010000010.1:0-2373 GCA_045133515.1 Ruminococcus sp. | reverse complement strand
TATCGCTAAAAACCTTGACACAGCCTTTGTAAAAGGTACTGCAGTTGTTGTTAACAACCCTATGGAATATGAACGCACAGGTGTTGTAACTGTTAAAATCCCTTCAAATTTCTGTGGCAGAAATATGACTGTGCTTGACGCAGGAGAAAAAGAATATCCTGCACAAATTATAAGTGTGAAAAATGGTTTCACAACCCTCCTTATGTATGTAACAATCCCTGCTATGGGATATAAAATATTTGATGTGAGAAACAGAAAGTGTCAGATTAAATCCAAGCTCTCTGCATCAATCAACAAGCTTGAAAACGAAAAATACTTTGTTCAGTTTAACAGTAACGGTGACATTTCTTCTATCTTTGACAAAGAATTAGGCAAAGAAATTCTTAAAAAGCCTGTTACAACCGGTATTTTTGATTACAACGGCAGTAGCAGTTGGCCTGCATGGGAATTAAATTATGAAGAATTAAACCGTGAGCCACAAAACACAACTAAGATTAAGACAATTAAGGTTATTGAAAACGGTCCTTGCCGAGTTGCACTTGAAATTGTTAAGACTTTCGGTAATAGCACATTCACATCCGTTGTTGCTCTTAGTCGTGGTGGCAAGGTGGTGGAAGTTTATAACGAAACTGAATGGCGTAGCAAACGTCACCTTGCAAAAGAGATTTTCTCATTCACATCCGAAAGCCCTGTTGCAACTTACGACTTAGGTCTTGGTGCAATCAAACGTGGTAATATGAATGACAAACTTTTCGAAGTCCCTGCACAGAAATGGGCAGATATTACTGATGATAGTGGCGAATTTGGTGTTTCTGTTGTCAGTGAATGTAAATATGGTTGGGATAAGTTTGACAACAACACTCTCCGCCTTACTCTTATGCATACTCCACTTAAAAACTACAAGGTTGACAGTATGCAGTCCATGATGGAATTAGGTCTTAACAGATATTCATATGCAATTTACTCACATAAGGGCACAGTTGCGCACGATACACAAACAGAAGCTCGAAACTTTGTAATGCCAATGGCATCATTTATCGTTTCAAAACACGAGGGTGAATATAGCGAATACTCATTCGGCTCACTTTCAGGAAATGCAATTTTACGTGCAGTTAAAAAGGCAGAAAACAGCGATGAAATCATTATCCGTATCGGTGAAAGTGAAAAGAAAGCACAGAAAGAGGTTACATTCGCACTCAATACTGAAATCCTTTCTGCAAGAGAAATATTCGCATCAGAAGAACATATTTCGGATTTTCCACTTACAGACGGAAAACTTGTATTTGACTTAAAGCCTTACGAAATCAAATCCTTTGCTCTTACGGTTAAGAAAGCAGAGAAAACTGCAGAAACAAAATTCAATGTTGATATTTCAGGTAATATTACTGCATTCTCAACAAATGCAAAGCCATCGGGCGAGTTACCTGTAATCAACAAGACAATTCCTGTTGAAATCACACCTGAAACTGTATCTTCAAACGGTGTTAAATTCCAGTTACCAAAGAATAACAAGGGTATGCTTTGTGGTGGTCAGAGTCTTATGCTTCCTGAAAACACAAAGAAAGTACATGTTCTTATGGCTTCTCTTAATGGTGACAAGTACATTAAAATCAATGGTTGTGCATATAGAGTAAACGATATTACAGAAAATTATGCAGGTTGGGATTTATACGATTTCAAAGAGGTGGCTTATACAAAGCAAGGCAAGTTAGGTTGTGAATTCACACACTCACACACAGAGAATGGTGATGCACAATGTCAGCAGTTATTCTTCTGGCATGTGGAAGTTGATACTAACGGAAAAGGTTTTGTCAACTTCCCTGTTGACCGTGATATTCTTGTGCTTTCAGTTGTTGCAGACACAGAAAATGAAACTTGTACAATCGCCTGTGAACTTTATGATAAAATTGAAGGCAGAGTTTTCGACTACAAGGAAAACGCAAAAGAAAAACTCATATATTTAAACTGCAAAAACTCCTATTTGCTCAACGATAAAGGTGGAGCAATCAAACACAGAAATAAGGGGAGGAGAAAATAAGTATGGCACAAAATAATGGCGACATTCGTTATGTAGGTGTCAAGGAAACCGTTGCCTATGGTATTGCCAATGCTGGCCAATGCTTTGGTTACAATATTATTGCAGGTAGTTACCTTTCTCTCTTTTTTGTAAAGGTTTTTGGCGTCCCTCCTGAAGCAGTTGCAGCTATGATGCTCTTTTTAGGTCTTTGGGACACAATCAATGACCCGCTTATGGGTACAATCATTGACAAAACAAGAACAAGATATGGAAAACTCCGTCCTTATCTTTTAATTGTTCCCATTCCTTTGGGACTTGCTACTATTGCACTTTTTGCAGGTCCGCAAATACTTGGT
>JBGUUL010000009.1:0-3505 GCA_045133515.1 Ruminococcus sp. | reverse complement strand
TACCTTTGAACCAACCTTTACATATGGGTCAGCCTCTGGTGATGGAGATGTATAGAAAACACCTACCATAGGACAATCTATTGTTTTACCCTGTGTTTTTGTAGCTTCAACAGGCTTTTCAGCAGGCTGTTCTACTACTGGTGCCTGAGCAGGCATTGCTGGCACTGGCATATAAGATGCTACAGTAGCTGATTCTTTAACTTCTACTACCTTTTTCTTAAGGCTTAGCTTTTCGCCATTTTCTGTAACAATATCTAAATTTGTAAGAGTTGAGTTGTCAAGAGTAGCAATAAGCTCCTTAATTTCATCAATACTATACATAAATACTTTCTCTTCCTTTATTATTGAAATTTATATGTAGTTAAATTATTCTGCTTTTCTAAATGCAACAACAGCATTGTGACCACCAAAGCCAAGTGTTGATGAAGCAACAACGTCTAGCTGAGTTTCTACAGCTTTATTTGGTACATAGTTAAGGTCACAAGCCTCGTCTGGCTCGTCTAGGTTAATTGTAGGTGGTACTACACCATTCTTAAGTGCAAGTACAGCTGCAATAGCCTCTACAGCACCTGTTGCACCTAGCATATGACCTGTCATAGATTTTGTTGAGCTTATCAATGCTTCATAAGCTTTCTCGCCAAGAGCCATTTTAATAGCCTTTGTTTCGCCTGAGTCATTAAGTGGTGTACTTGTACCATGAGCATTAATATATAGCTTATCATCTGCTGTTAATCCAGCCTCTTCAAAAGCAAGCTCAAAAGCTCTTGAGCTACCAATAGCATCTGGATCTGGTGCTGTTACATGGTGAGCGTCGCAGGTATTACCATAGCCTACAAACTCAGCATAAATCTTAGCACCTCTTGCCTTAGCATGCTCATATTCCTCAAGAATAAGCATACCTGCACCCTCGCCAAGTACAAAGCCACTTCTTCTCTTGTCAAATGGTGTTGAAGCACATTTAGGATCCTCATTAAGAGTAAGTGCCTTACAATTAGCAAAGCCTGCAACTGTTAGAGGTGTTACAGCAGCCTCACTACCACCTGTAATAATAGCATCAGCCAAGCCATATTTAATAGCACGGTATGCTTCGCCAAGCTCGTGTGTACCTGTTGAACAAGCTGTAACCATTGGCACACATACACCCTTAGCCTTAAATTTAATAGCAACCTGTCCCGCTGCTATATTTGAAATCATCATTGGGATAAAGTGAGGTGATACCTTTCTTGAGCCACCTGTGTAGAATGCAACGCTGTTATCATAGAAGGTTTTCATACCACCTATACCAGAGCCTACATATACACCAAAACGCTCCTCTGCAACATTACCTAAAATGCCACTATCCTCTACAGCCTCTTGTGCAGCTGCAATAGCGTACTGAACAAATAGATCTGTTTTTCTTACTTCTTTTTTCTCTATATATTTAAGTGGGTCAAAATCCTTAACCTCACCTGCTATTTTAACCTTTGAATCTGTAGCATCAAAAGACTTTATGTAATCAATACCACATACACCGTTAATCATATTATTCCATGTTGTTTCTACATCATTACCAAGTGGTGTTACACAACCAACACCTGTAACTACAACTCTTCTCACTTTAGGAATTCTCCTTTCAACAAATAATTATTAATAATTAAGATTAATCCCTAAAAGGATTACATAGCCATACCACCATCTACTCTTAGAACTTCACCTGTTATGTAAGAAGCCTCATCAGAGCATAGGAATGAAATTGCGTTTGCAATATCCTCAGGTGCTCCATATTTTCTCATTGGAATTGAAGCCTCTACAGCTTCCTTTACCTTGTCGCTTAATGAGTTTGTCATATCTGTAACGATATAACCAGGAGCAACAGCGTTAACTGTTACGCCTCTTACTGCAAGCTCTTTAGCAACTGATTTTGTAAGACCGATTACACCAGCCTTTGATGCAGAGTAATTAGCCTGACCAGCGTTACCATTAAGACCTACAACTGATGTTACGTTTACAATTCTACCTGCTCTCTTCTTCATAAAGTGAGAATATGTATGCTTTATCATATTGAAAGCACCCTTTAGATTAACATCTATAACATCATCAAAGTCAGACTCATCCATCTTTAGAACTAGCTTATCTTTTACGATACCAGCGTTATTTACAAGAATGTCGATACCACCAAACTCCTCGATAATCTTATTTACTACATTCTTAGATTCCTCGAAGTTTGAAACATCACAACAGTAAAGACCAACCTTTACACCAAGTGCCTCTATTTCTTTCTTAGCGTTTTCACCACTTTTTGGGCTTACACAAAGAATTGCAATATTTGCCCCCTGTGATGCAAGCTTCTTTGCAACTGCAAGTCCAATACCTCTTGATGCACCTGTAATAACGGCTGTTTTATTCTGAAAACTCATTTTTCTTAATCCTCCACACAATCCAATCATAGATTCAACGCTTCTAATGTAGCTTTATTCTCTACATTATAAACTATAACATCTTTGTTGATCTTCTTTATTAACCCTGCAAGGGTTTTACCAACCCCTACTTCTATAAATGTATCTACACCCTGTTCAACAAGGTTTTCTATAGTTTTATTCCACTGTACAGGACTTTCTACCTGTGCAGTTATAAGTGCCTTGTAGTCATCAGCATATGGCTGTGCTGTAAAATTACTGTAGATTGGTACATTAGGTGTATTAAGCTCTTTATCCTGTAGATATTCACCTAAGCCCTTTGCAGCACTGCTCATAAAAGGAGAGTGGAAAGCACCACTTACTGCAAGCTTTTTAGCTCTACCCTTTTCTTCCTTTACAGCTTCCATAAGAGCCTCTGCGTTTTCTTCTGTAGTAGCAACAACTGTCTGCTGAGGGCTATTGTAATTTACAGGGAATGTACTATCAAACTTTCCTGCAATTTCCTCTACCTTTTCAGCTGAAAGCTTCATAACAGCTACCATTGCACCCTTACTTTCCTGTGCAGCCTTATCCATAAGCTCGCCACGCTTGCAAACAAGCTTAAATGCGTCTTCGTAGCTTAAAATACCACTAAATCCAAGAGCTGCTATTTCACCAAGTGAAAATCCTGCTACATAGTCAGGCTTAATTCCCTTTTCAACAACAGCTGCTGCAGCTGCAAGATCTGCTGTAAAAACGCAAGGCTGTGTATTTACTGTACGATTAAGAATATCCTGCTCTGCTTCAAAGCACTGTGTTGAAGTACCCTCACGAATGCTGTCAGCCATATCATAAACAGCCTTAGCTGCTGGTGAGCAATCATAAAGCTCTTTACCCATACCTGTATACTGAGCACCTTGCCCAGAAAAAACAAATGCTATTTTACCCATTTATTTGCACCACCTAATACTTGCTCTGCCTCTGTGAATATCTCTTCGATAATTTCTTTACAAGGCTGTGCCTTTTTAACCATACCTGCAATTTGTCCTGCAAGAACACAACCGTTAGAAACGTCGCCCTCTCTTGCAGCTATTCTAAGCTTACCAATAGCCATTTTCTCAAGCTCTTCG
>JBGUUL010000008.1:0-25919 GCA_045133515.1 Ruminococcus sp. | reverse complement strand
TTTGTTCTAAAGGCAACTGTTTATCCTACAAACGCAGATGTAAGAACAGTTACTTGGAAGTCAACTAATACAAAGGTTGCAACAGTTACATCAACAGGCGTTGTAACAGCAAAGACAAGAGGCACAGCATATGTAAGAGCAACAGCAAAGGACGGCTCAAAGAAGTATGCACAGTGTAAGATTACAGTTAGATAATTCAAACTAAAATTTTCCCTACTCACTAATGTGAGTAGGGATTTTTGCTATAGTGGACTAATTCCAAAGAGAGTTAGTATTTGAAGTATTAGTCCACAGATTACAGATGCAGAAATACCGTACACCAGAACAGGCCCTGCAATTACAAACATCTTAACTCCAAGTCCCAGCACAAGGCCTTCGCTTTTGAACTCAATGGCAGGAGATGCTATAGAGTTGGCAAAGCCTGTTATTGGCACAAGTGTCCCTGCTCCACCGTATTTTGCCAGGTTGTCGTACCAACCCAAAAAGGTAATGAGTATTCCTAAGAAAATAAGAGTTACGGAAACAAGGCTACCTGCGTTGTCTTTACTCATACCAAGATTTTGGTACAAATTCATCAACACTTGACCAATAGTGCAGATTGCCCCACCAAAGAGAAAAGCAAGGGTGCAATCCCTCCAAATTGGACTGTTGTGGCTGTACTTTTTTACTAACTTGTCATATTCCTTATTTGAAATCATATTATCACCTGACAATAGTCTTTCCTTAAAATTCAAAAATATGAAATTTGCTATTTTCTTTATTGAAATTTTGTAGTATAATAAAACTAACTATGAAATTAAGGAGTTACTATGCACTACCTTGACAACAGCGCAACCACCTGCGTCAGCGAAAAAGCAGGAATGGTTGCATATGATATAATGACAAAAGAATACGGAAACCCCAGCTCTCTACACAGTATGGGCTACAAGGCATCTCTTATTCTCAGTAATGCCCGTGGGGTTGTTGCAAAATCTCTGGGTGCCGAAGAAAGAGAAGTTTTTTTCACCTCCGGAGGAACTGAGGCCAATAATCTGGCAGTGCTTGGTGCTGTCAGAGCTAACCACAGACGAGGAAACAAAATCGTCACTACAGCCATTGAGCATCCCTCTGTTCTTGAAGTAATGAAAAGCCTTGAAAATGAGGGCTTTCAGGTGGTGTATATTAAGCCTGAAAATGGGGAGATTACCCCAAGGCAGTTTGCAGATGCTATTGATGAAAAGACAATTCTTGTGTCTGTAATGACAGTTAATAACGAAACAGGTCTTGTTCTGCCAACGGAGAAAATCCCTGCCATTATTAAGAGGAAAAAATCTCCTGCACTTTTCCACACCGACTTTGTTCAAGGCTATGGCAAAATCCCTTGTAAGGTGAAGAAAATCGGTTGTGATTTGCTGACTGTTTCTGCCCACAAGGTTCACGGTCCAAAGGGTGTTGGTGCAATTTATGTTAAAAGGGGTACAAGGCTTGTGCCAAGGGCATTTGGTGGTGTGCAGGAAGGCAAGGTGCGTTCCGGTACAGAACCCTTGCCACTAATCGGTGCGTTTGCCTCTGCTGTAGAGGTCTTTAATATTGAAGAAAACAGCAGAAAGGTTAGGATGCTCAAGGACTACTGTATGGAGAAATTACAGGAAATTCAGGGCATTGTCACAAACAGCACAGATTTCCCCTATATAATAAATATATCCACAAACTGTATTATGAGTCAGACTATGCTGTCGTATCTTGCAGATAACTTTGATGTGTGTATTAGCTCAGGCTCTGCTTGTCACAAAGGTGAGCTTAGCCACGTGCTTTCAGCCTATGGATATGACAGCGACAGAATTAATTCTGCCCTTAGAATCAGCTTTTGCGAAAATAACACAAAAGAAGATGTTGACGCATTTATTGAGGGTCTGAAAAAGGGTCTTGAAACATTAGTAAGGTTTAAATAGAGAAATTTGAGGTTAAATATGAAAGAAATCGTTTTAATTAAGGTTGGAGAAATTGTCCTAAAGGGACTTAACAGAAAATCCTTTGAAAATATGCTAATTAAGAACATAAAACACGCATTGCAGGGTGCTTCCCAGTGCAAAATTACATCAGCACAGTCCACAATCTATGTTGAGCCTTGTTATGATGATGCCGATATTGACGACATTTGTGAAAGGCTCAGCAAGGTGTTCGGCATTGTTGCCTTCCACCGTGCAGTAGTAGCTGAAAAAACAATGGAAAGCATAACAGAGGTGGCTCTTGAATATCTGGAGGATTACCTTGACTGTGCAAATACCTTTAAGGTTGAGGCAAAGAGAAGCGACAAAAAGTTTCCTCTTAAATCACCGGAAATTTGCCGTGAATTAGGTGGAAAAATTCTTGAGAAGTTCCACCACCTAAGTGTTGATGTTCACAATCCTGATGTGCAGGTAACAGTTGAAGTTCGTGATTTTGGGGCATATATCCACGCAGGTGTAGTTAAGGGCGCAGGTGGTGTGCCTGTTGGTTCAAGTGGCAACGGAACAATTTTAATTAGCGGTGGAATTGACTCCCCTGTGGCTGCTTGGATGATGGCAAAGCGTGGACTAAGGCTTAACGCAGTGCATTTTGCCTCCCCACCATATACTTCCCAGAGGGCAGAGGATAAGGTGGTAAGGCTGTTAGAAAAGGTTTCTGCCTATGCAGGGAATATTACAATGTACACAGTGCCTTTTACAGAGATACAGGAAAAAATCAAAAACGACTGTCCAGAGGAGCTTTTCACAATTATTATGAGAAGACTTATGATGAAAATTTCTCAGAGAATTGCAGAGAACACAGACAGCTCCTGCCTAATTACAGGAGAAAGTCTTGGCCAGGTGGCATCACAGACAATGAAGGCCATTGTCACCACAGATGAGGCTGCCGATATGGTGGTGTTCCGTCCTCTCATTGGTATGGATAAGGAGGAAATCATCAAGATTTCCCGTAAGATAGACACCTTCGATATTTCCATTGAGCCATATGAGGATTGCTGTACAGTGTTTACACCAAAGCATCCTCGCACAAGACCTGTTCTGAAATATGTTAAGGAAGCAGAGGAAAATGCAAACTTTGATGAAATGATAGAAACTGCCCTTAACAACCTTAAGGTAACAAGAATTACACCATAATTTGGAGAAAACAATGAAGGTACTTTTGCTTTTAAAAGATGAACTAAAAGTGAATACACGCACCTCTGTTCTTTGTAGTGAGGATAATTGTGACTATGACCTTGCCTTTTCTACAAAACCCCAACACCTTGAAAAGGCTGTTAGAGAAGTGCTTGGCAAGGGGAAGATTACAGAGGTTACAGTATGTGGTAACATAGCCACAGAGAGGAAGTTCCGAAAGACCTTTGCAAACACCATAGCCTACCTTGAAAATCAGCTTAATCTTGACAAAGAGGGGTTGCCTCAACCCAAAAAGCCAGAGAAAAAGACATTTGAAATTTCCGAAAAGGACAGGGTACGCCTGGGAAAAAAGGATGTTACAAAGCTGGAGATTGCCTATGCTAAGTTTAAGCCAAAGGCTAAAAAGCTGCTTTTTGATGTTGGGGCAAGGTGGAGATACCTCCGTGACAAAACTGTCTTTAAGAAGAAAATCCCTGTTTATCAAGGTGAGGGTGGCTACTGCTTTAGGGTTCTGGGTATAAAATTCCTTGCTACAGATAATTTGCAGAATGTAGATGCCCTTGAGGATTTTCTAAGTGAAAAGCTAAAGGAAAATGACGAATTTTTAGTCAAGGAGTATGACAGCAGGTCAAAGAAGCTTATTGCAAACAGAGTGCCACTTAGAACTGATGATAGCAGAGAAGTCGTAAGGAAGATTGTTCAGTCTGTTGCAGTTGTGGTGTTTGTTGTAGCTCTTTCCTATCTGCTTTACAACAGCGTTTACAAATCAGCTGAAAATACAGCCATTCAGTCGGAAATTCAGTCGATTTATTATGACGGTGACACCTCTAAGGAAATTTCCCAGGAGGAGAAAATCAAGAACTTTAAAAAGCTGAAAAATATAAATAGCGAAATTGTGGGTTGGATAACTGTCCCCCACACCAACATTGACTACCCTGTGCTTTTCCACAAGGATGATACACTAAACAGTCAGTACTACCTCTACAAAAACTATGAGAAAAACTACTCTGAATACGGAAGTATTTTTGTAGATTTTCGTAGTCAGCAGGGTATGAAAAGCAAAAATGTAGTTATGCACGGCCATCATATGATGGACGGAAGTATGTTCTCCAATTTGTTGAAATACGGAAAAACCTCAATAGATATGGACTTCTACAAGAAAAGTCCAACCTTTACTGTTAGTACCCCAGAGGGAGAAAGTGTTTATAAGATAATTTCCGTTTATAAAACAACAGGGGACAAGGACGCCTCTGATTTCTTCAACTACATACAGGGTGACTTTTCAAGTGATGCCGAGTTTATGAACTATGTTTACAATGTAAGGGCAAGGTCAATGGTGGATTGCCCTGTGGATGTTAACGAAAAAGATAGCCTTGTTACCCTTTCCACCTGCTCCTATGAGGTTCACAGCAACTACAGAACTGTGGTGGTAGGCAGAAAGGTTCGTAATGGAGAAAGTGAGAAGGTGGCTGTTTCTAAGGCAAAGAAGAACCCACATCCATATTTTCCATCGGACTTTTACTATCGCTATGGTGGAACTCAACCAAAGCTAACATCCTTTAAAACTGAGCTTAAAAAGGGTAATATTGATTGGTATGACGGTGGTGGCAACCTAAAGGGTAGCCAAAAGCTGACAGGTGGTAAGTTTGTTAAGGATAAAACCAAGACTTCAACTACCAAAAAGACAGAGCCTACCACAACTACAAAGCCAAAGACCTATACAGTAAAATTCCTTGACTCAAAGGGAAAGGTTATTAGCACTCAAAAGGTGGAAAAGGGCGAAAATGCAAAGGCTCCAAAGGCACCACAGAAGGCATCTACAAAATACTATAGGTTTACATTTGTAAAGTGGAATAGGTCATATAAAAATGTGGAGAAAAATCTTGTTATAAAACCTGTGTATCGCAGTACAAGAATTGTACAGCCTACAAAGCAAAAGGAAACAACCACCAAGACCACAACTCCAAAGGTGACAAAACCAAAGGCAACAACTCCACAGACCACAAAACCCAAGGCAACAGCTCCCAAGGCTACAACTCCAAAGGTGACAAAACCTACAAAGCCAACTGTTAAGCCTACAGTTAAACCAACAAAACCAACTACAAAGCCAACAACCGAACCCACTACAGAGGCTCCAACAGAGCCAACAGTTACAGAGCAGGAAATAGAGGAGGTACAAGATGAAGTGTGATATAGTTTTCTACCTTGCAAAGAAAACTGCCCTCTGTGAAAAAAAGCTGAGGGAACTGTTTTCTAATCGCATATATGAGGTGAACACCGTTACAGCCTCAACCTCCCCAGAAAGCCTTGGTATGCAACTTAACAGTCACCTAAGCTGTGTAAACCTTGTGATGATTATTGGTGGGCTAAGGGACAATGATTTTCGCAGTATTTCAAATGTGTTCTCCAAGGCACTTGCCAACTCCTCCAGAGATATTATCCCTAAAAAGGTGAAGAACCCTGTTGGAAATATGGAGGGATATATTCTCAGAAGTGGCAAGCAAACCATAATTTGTCTGCCTGATAACCCTGAGGAAATAGAGGGTATGCTAAATGAAATGATGTTTAGCTATCTTGACAGGGTGTATGGTGATAACGCATAAAGTAACAACGGCAACGGGTGTACAGTTCTCTGAAAATACAAAAGTAAAAACTGCCTTACAGATGAATTTCTCTGTAAGGCAGTAATTTTTTGCAAAAAAACAGGGTTTTAACACTTTTTTGTGAAAAACCCTTGACAAACCCTTGATTTTACATTATAATGGTACGGCATAATATTATGTGGTAGTGTCCCTTTTTACCATTTCCTATGGGTGAATGTTACCATAAGATGTATGAAAAGTCAAGTGGTAAATTTAGCTTTATGGGGTAAAGGGTCTTACCCTAAGATATTAAAAAGTAGTGCAAATATACAGAAGGAGTGAACTAAAGTGGTAGATGTCAAACCAGTAAAGCTTGGCAGAAATGAAAGAATGTCTTTTGGCAAGATTGATGAAGTTATCCAGATGCCTCATCTTCTTGATATTCAGAAGAAGTCTTACCAGTGGTTCCTAAAGGATGGCTTAAGGGAAGTTTTTAAGGATGTATCAGGTATTACTGACTACACAGGCAACCTTGTGCTTGACTTTATTGACTATGAACTGGACACAGATAAGCCAAATTATTCAGAGCTTGAATGTAAGGAAAGAGACGCCACATACTCTGCAGCTCTCAGAGTAACAGCAAGACTTTTAAACAAGGAAACAGGAGAAATTAAGGAATCCAATGTATTTATGGGTGACTTCCCTCTTATGACCGAAAGTGGTACATTTATCATCAACGGTGCAGAAAGAGTTATTGTTTCTCAGCTTGTTAGAAGCCCTGGTGTTTACTACAAAATGGAACACGATAAAACAGGTAAGGAGCTTTATTCCTCAACTGTTATTCCAAACCGTGGTGCGTGGCTTGAATATGAAAACGACATCAACGATGTTTTCTATGTTCGTATTGATAAGAACAGAAAAATTCCTGTAACTGTTTTTGTTCGTGCTCTTATTGGTCTTGAGGCTCTCCTCAAGGACAAGGAAGAAAAGGAAATGAACGGTGAAAAGTGGAGTACTGATGATGTTGACCTTACTGTAATCGGTAAGGACGGAGAAATCATTGATATTTTTGATTTAGACGACAGAATCAAGGCTACAATTGAAAAGGATACTACCACCAACGCTGAGGAGGGACTTCTTGAGGTTTACAAAAAGCTTCGTCCTTCTGAACCTCCTACAGTTGAATCTGCTATGACACATCTTGCAAATCTCTTCTTTGATGATAGAAGATATGATATGTCAAGAGTTGGCAGATATAAGTACAACAAAAAGCTGGGTATTTCCCACCGTCTTGTTGACCAGGTTCTTGCATCTCCAATAGCATCCCCAAGAACAGGCGAGGTTATTGCTCTTCCTGATGAAAAAATCACAAGAGAAAAGGCTATGGAAATTGAAAATGCAGGTGTTGACCTTGCATTTGTCAAGAGAGATGACGGCACTCCTGTTAGAATTATCTCTAACGGTATGGTTGACATTAAGGAATATGTTGACTTTGACGCTGAGGCTGAATGTGGTCTTAATGAAAAGGTAAAGGCATCTGTTCTTTTCCCAATCCTTGACCAGTGCCAGTCTGAGGAGGAGCTAAAGGAAGCTCTTATTGACAATAAGCCAGAGCTTATCCCTAACTACATTACAATTGAAGATATATTTGCTACTATTAACTATATGAATACTCTTGCACAGGGTATCGGTGTTACTGATGATATTGACCACCTTGGCAACAGAAGAATCCGTTGCGTTGGTGAGTTGCTACAAAATCAGGTGAGAATCGGCTTTAGCCGTCTTGAAAGAGTTGTAAGAGAGAGAATGACTCTCCAGGCTCAGGACCCAGAGGCTCTTTCTCCAAATACATTGATTAACATTCGTCCTGTAACTGCTGCAATTAAGGAATTCTTCGGTAGTTCCCCACTTTCACAGTTTATGGACCAGAATAACCCACTTGCAGAGCTTACACATAAGAGAAGACTTTCAGCCCTTGGTCCTGGTGGTCTTTCAAGAGATAGAGCAGGCTTTGAAGTTCGAGATGTTCACTACACCCACTATGGTCGTATGTGTCCTATCGAAACTCCAGAAGGTCCTAACATCGGTCTAATTTCCTATCTTGCAACCTTTGCAAAGATAAATGAATACGGCTTTGTAGAAGCTCCTTACAGAAAGATTGATAAGGAAACCGGTGTTGTTACTGACGAAGTTGTTTATATGACAGCTGATGTTGAAGATGAATTTACAGTTGCACAGGCTAACGAACCTCTTGATGAAAACGGTCGTTTTGTAAACAAGAGAGTTGTCGGCAGATGCAGAGAGGAATTTGTTGAGCTTGCACCTGAAGCATTTGACTTTATGGATATTTCTCCAAAAATGGTTGTTTCAGTTGCTACATCCCTCATTCCATTCCTTGAAAACGACGACGCAAACCGTGCTCTTATGGGTGCTAACATGCAGCGTCAGGCTGTTCCACTACTTGTTACAGAATCTCCTATTGTTGGTACTGGTATGGAATACAAGGCCGGTGTTGACTCAGGCGTTTGTATTCTTGCTGAGGAGGACGGTATTGTTCTTAGCGTTTCTGCTGATAACATCTGCGTTCAGTACGACAGTGGCAGAATTCAGACCTTTGATGTAATTAAGTTCCTTCGTTCAAACCAGAGTACCTGTATCAACCAGATTCCTGTTGTTGAAAGAGGTCAGAGAGTTAAAAAGGGCGAGGTTCTTGCTGACGGTCCTGCTACAGATAATGGTGAACTTGCCCTTGGTAAGAATGCCCTTATCGGCTTTATGACTTGGGAAGGTTATAACTACGAGGATGCTGTTCTCATTAACGAAAAGATTGTTCGTGATGATGTTTACACATCCATTCATATAGAAGAACACGAAACAGAAGCTCGTGACACAAAGCTTGGCCCAGAGGAAATCACAAGAGAAATTCCAAATGTTGGCGAAGATATGCTAAAGGATTTGGACGAGAATGGTATTATCCATATCGGTGCAGAGGTTCACTCTGGTGATATCCTTGTTGGTAAGGTAACACCAAAGGGTGAAACTGAGCTTACTGCCGAGGAAAGACTACTTCGTGCTATCTTTGGTGAAAAGGCAAGAGAAGTTAGAGATACATCTCTAAGAGTACCACACGGTGAAACAGGTATCGTTGTTGATGTTAAGGTGTTCACTCGTGAGGACAGCGCAGCTGAGCTTTCACCAGGCGTAAATAAGGTTGTAAGAGTTTATCTTGCACAAAAGAGAAAAATCTCCGTTGGTGACAAGATGGCTGGTCGTCACGGTAACAAGGGTGTTGTTTCAAGAATTTTACCACAGGAGGATATGCCATTCCTACCAGACGGTACTCCACTTGACATTGTGCTTAACCCACTTGGTGTTCCATCCCGTATGAACATCGGTCAGGTTCTTGAGGTTCACCTTGGCTATGCAGCAAAGGCACTTGGCTGGAAGATTATGACACCTGTATTTGACGGTGCACACGAACAGGATATTTTCCAGTGTCTAAAGGATGCAGGCTACAGCGAGGACGGTAAGACTTGGCTCATTGACGGTAGAACAGGCGAAAGGTTCGATAACCCTGTTACAGTTGGTTATATGTATTACCTCAAGCTCCATCACCTTGTTGATGATAAGATTCACGCTCGTTCCACAGGTCCATATTCACTTGTTACACAGCAGCCTCTGGGTGGTAAAGCTCAGTTCGGTGGTCAGCGTTTTGGTGAAATGGAAGTTTGGGCACTTGAAGCTTACGGCGCAGCTTACACACTACAGGAAATTCTAACAGTTAAGTCTGACGATGTTGTTGGTAGAGTTAAGACTTATGAGGCTATTGTTAAGGGTCAGAACATTCCAACACCTGGTATTCCTGAATCCTTTAAGGTTCTCATTAAGGAACTCCAGTCCCTTGCTCTTGATGTTAAGGTTCTTGACGAAAATCAGAACGAGGTTGACCTTAAGCAACAGTTTGACGATGATATTCCTGTTGCAGCAGAAAATGATGAAACCCTTGAAGAGGACACAGTTATGACAACAATGGATGGCTTTGTTCTTGACGAGGATTCCGAAGAAGGAAATATGTTTGATGAAAACGGAATTGTTGAAGATTTTGACGATATGCTTAACTTTGACGATTTTGGTTCAGACGAAGAATAATAAGGAGGCAGTTATAAATGGAAAATATTACATTTGATTCAATTAAAATCGGTCTTGCCTCCCCTGACAAGATTAGAGAATGGTCATACGGCGAAGTTAAAAAGCCAGAGACAATTAACTATAGAACACTAAAGCCTGAGAGAGATGGTCTTTTCTGTGAGAAAATTTTCGGACCTACAAAGGACTGGGAATGTCACTGTGGTAAGTACAAAAAGATTAGATACAAGGGCAAGGTTTGTGACAGATGTGGTGTTGAAGTTACAAGGAGCAAGGTTCGTCGTGAAAGAATGGGTCACATTGAACTTGCTGCCCCTGTTTCCCACATTTGGTATTTCAAGGGTATTCCTTCAAGAATTTCCCTTATGCTTGACATTTCTCCAAAGAACTTGGAGCAGGTTCTCTACTTTGCATCCTATGTTGTTATTGATCCAGGTGATGCAAGAGAACTGACAAAAATGCAGATTCTCACAGAGTCCGAGTACAGAGATTTATACGAAAAGTACGAGGATGACTTTAAGGCAGGTATGGGTGCCGAGGCTATTAAGGAGCTTCTTGCTGAAATTGACCTTGACGCACTATACAATGAAATTAGTGAGGACCTTGAATCTGCATCAGGTCAAAAGAGAATCAGACTTCTCAAAAGGCTTGAGGTTGTTGAGTCCTTCCGTCAGTCAGGCAACAGACCTGAATGGATGATTTTGGATGTTATCCCTGTTATTCCACCGGATATTCGTCCAATGGTTCAGCTTGACGGTGGTCGTTTTGCAACTTCTGACCTTAACGACCTTTACAGACGAGTTATTAACAGAAACAACCGTCTTGCAAGACTTCTTGAGCTAAATGCTCCTGACATTATCATCAGAAATGAAAAGAGAATGTTACAGGAAGCTGTTGACTCGCTTATTGACAATGGCAGAAAGGGCAGACCTGTTACAGGTCCTAACAACAGAGCCCTTAAGTCACTTTCCGATATGCTAAAGGGTAAGCAGGGTCGTTTCCGTCAGAACCTACTTGGTAAGCGTGTTGACTACTCAGGTCGTTCTGTTATCGTTGTTGGCCCAGAGCTTAAGATGTACCAGTGTGGTCTGCCAAAGGAAATGGCACTTGAGCTATTTAAGCCATTTGTTATGAAACGCCTTGTTGAAACAAAGGCTGTTGTAAATATTAAGGCTGCAAGAAAAGCAGTTGAAAGAGCAAATCCAGAGGTTTGGGACGCACTTGAAGTAGTAATCAAGGGTCACCCTGTTCTCCTCAACCGTGCTCCTACACTTCATAGACTTGGTATTCAGGCATTTGAGCCTGTTCTTGTAGAGGGTAGAGCATTAAAGCTACACCCACTTGTATGTACAGCTTATAACGCCGACTTTGACGGTGACCAGATGGCTGTCCATGTACCACTTTCAGCTGAGGCTCAGGCAGAGGCAAGGTTCCTAATGCTTGCTGCAGGTAACCTCTTAAAGCCTTCTGACGGTCGTCCTGTTTGTGTTCCTACACAGGATATGATTCTCGGTTCTTACTACCTAACACTTGATAAGGACGGAGAAATGGGCGAAGGCAAAGTATTCCGTGATGTAAACGAAGCTATGATGGCTTATCAGACAGGCATCCTCACACTTCATTCTAAGATTAAGGTTAGAATGTTTAGAGAGGTTGATGGTGTTACTGAAAGTGGCATTATTGACACAACTGTTGGTAAGATTATCTTCAACAATCCTATTCCACAGGACTTAGGCTTTGTTGACAGAACCATTGAGGAAAACAAATTCAAGCTTGAAATTGACTTCCTTGTTGGTAAGAAACAGCTTGGTCAGATTATTGACGCTTGTATCAGAGTTCACGGACCTGAAATCACTTCAAGAGTTCTTGATGATATTAAGTCACAGGGTTACAAATATTCCACAAGAGGCGCTATTACAGTTGCTGTTTGTGATGCAAAAATCCCACCAGAGAAAAAGGCAATCATCGCTGCTGCTGAAGCAGAGGTTGATGATATCCGTAATGAATATCTTGCAGGTTTCCGTTCCAATGATGAGCGTTATGCAGATGTTCTTAAGGTTTGGGAAAAGGCTACAAATGATGTTACTTCAAAGCTACAGGATAACCTTGACAGATTCAACCCAATCTATATGATGGCTGACTCTGGTGCCCGTGGTAGTATGTCACAGATTCGTCAGCTTGCAGGTATGCGTGGTCTTATTGCCAATACATCAGGTAAAACAATTGAAATTCCAATCAAGGCTAACTATCGTGAAGGTCTTAACATTTTGGAATACTTTATTTCTTCCCGTGGTGCTCGTAAGGGTCTTGCTGATACAGCTCTTCGTACTGCCGACTCTGGTTACCTTACAAGAAGACTTGTTGATGTTTCTCAGGAAGTTATTATCCACGAGGATGATTGTGGCACTGATGAAGGTCTTGAAATCTTCGACATCAAGGCAGGTAAGAATGTAATCGAAAGCCTAAGAGAAAGACTTATCGGCAGATACCTCCTCCACGACTTCTGCGATGAAAACGGCAATGTTGTTGTTTCCAAGGATGTTATGATGGGCGAGGAAGAAGCAGATATTATTGTTAACTCTGGCGTTGAGAAAATCGAAATCAGAAGTATCCTTGGCTGTCACGCAAAGCACGGTGTTTGTAAGAAGTGCTATGGCTCTAACCTTGCAAACGGTCAGCCTGTTACAGTTGGTGAGGCTGTTGGTATTATTGCTGCTCAGTCTATCGGTGAACCTGGTACACAGCTTACAATGAGAACCTTCCATACTGGTGGTGTTGCTTCTGCTGAAGATATTACACAGGGTCTTCCAAGAGTTGAAGAACTCTTTGAGGCTCGTAAGCCAAAGTCACTTGCTATTATTTCTGAGATTGACGGTGAGGTTCGCTTTGAGGAAATCAAGAACAACCGTCACGCAGTTATCTATAATAAGGAAACAGGCGAAGAAAGACAGTATCTCATTCCATTTGGTTTCCGTGTTACTGTTGAAGAGGGCCAGGTTATTAAGGCTGGTGACAAGATTACTGATGGTGCTGTTAATCCAGCAGATATTCTTGCAATTCTTGGTCCAAATGCTGTTCAGGACTACCTCATTTCTGAGGTTCAGTCAACTTACCGACTACAGGGTGTTGACATCAACGATAAGCATATCGAGGTTATCGTTCGTCAGATGCTGAAGAAGGTTAAGATTGAGGACAGTGGCTCAACAAGCTTCCTTGCAGGTCAGAACTATGACCGTAACGAGGTTCTCTATGAGAACAAGAAGATTAAGGAGAGAATTGCCAATGGCGAAGAGGGTCTTAAGGAGGCTACTTATACTCAGCTTCTACTTGGTATTACCAAGGCTGCCCTTGCTACAGATTCCTTCCTCTCTTCTGCTTCCTTCCAGGAAACAACAAGAGTTCTCACAGATGCTGCTATTAAGGGTAAGGTTGACCCACTTGTTGGTCTTAAGGAAAATGTTATTATCGGTAAGCTCATTCCTGCTGGTACAGGTATGCACAGATATAACGGTGTTGAGCTGGAGGAAAATTACATCCAGCCAAGTACACAATCCGAATAATAAATTAGGGACTGCTTCGGCAGTCCCTTGTTGTTTGTGTGATGTTAATGTACATTGTTCTTGATATATTTACAAAACTATGGTAAGATTATACTAAGACTTATAAATATAAATAATAATATATTTTATTTTACAAATCTTAGGGGGGGAATATATTATGAAAAAATTATGCTCATTTTCACTTTGCATAATAATGGTATGTCTGATATTCACAGGATGTTTCAAATCACAAGCCGAGAGCATTACCTTTGCTAATGACAATATGGTGGTAACAGTTGGTAGCTCATCCTCTATAACTGTGGTTTTCTCTCCGTCAGATGTTGACAACAGAAAACTTGTGTGGTCATCATCTGATGAATCTGTGGCAACAGTTTCTGACGGAAAGGTAACAGGCGTTGCCAGTGGCGAGGCTACAATAACAGCCTTGACAGAAAACGGAATCAAGGCGAATTGTACCGTAAAAGTTAAGGATATTGAGGCTACAAAGGTGGTTTTAAGCAGTAATTCCTTAGGAATGAAGGTAGGAGGAAAGAATCAGTTAACTGCAAAGGTTTATCCTGCTGAGGCTTCTCAGGAGGTTGAGTGGGCGTCCTCTGATCCAGCTATAGTGTATGTTGACGGTGAAGGAAATTTAAACGCAATTAAAAGTGGTTCTGCCACAATCACAGCTACAGCAGAAAATGGAAAACAGGGTAGTTGTCTTGTAAAAGTAAGCAGTAATGCCACTTCAACAAAGTCTAAAAATCAATCTGCTACAGTTGTGGTTGTAGAAAGAGGAAACAATAGTTATCCAATATCTTCTTCAGGTTACATTATTCCATATTCAGATTATGTAAAGCTGACACCATCAGATGTAATTGGTATGTCAAGTTCTACAATACAAATGGCTATCAATGAAATTTATGCTCGTCATGGCAGAAAGTTTGAAACTTCATCAGTTGCAAGTTATTTTGAATCAATGCCTTGGTATACTGTGAATCCATATTATTCTGACAGTTTGCTTTCCGATGTGGAAAATTACAACATAAATTTACTTGCATCACTTAGATAAAAATAAAAGGAGCTAACTATGGAAAAGAATGTTATTTTTACCCTTGAGGATGATTTAGGTAACGAGGTTGAGTTTGAGTTATTGGATGTCATTACCTACAAGGGTGAGGAATATGCAGTCCTTATTGAAAATGTTGAAGATGTTGATGAACTGACAATTTTCAAAATTGAAAGCTATGACGATGAAGAAGAGGTTTATCTGGGTATAGACGATGACGCTCTTGTTCAGAAGATTTTTGAGCTATTCAAAAAAGCTCATCCAAATGACTTTAATTACAGATGACAGAAAAGGCACTCAGATGAGTGCCTTTTCTGTTTAGGATTTTTGAAATTAAAGCGTTTTCTAACGCATCTTGTAAACTGATTATGCAGTTTCAACCTCGCCGATATCACCGTAAAGGTCAAATCTGAAAAGCTTGCTTTCGTCATTCTTGTTGTCGCAAAGAATACAAGCCTCTGCAATCTTGCCGCCTTCGATAAGCTTTGTAAGACCTACCAGCTGACATAATTTGCTTCTAAGGTTAAGGCGATCGCCTTCGTTTGTAACGAGATAAACATTACCTTCGCAAGTGTCGAGCACGGCAAGGAACTTAGTTACATCGATGTCGTGTAGGTTAATCATTGGGTTCATAACATTGTTTTTCATAACATTTTCCTCCTTAAAGAAAATTCGTGCTGCCATTTACCATTTGGCTGTTTATAATGTAATCACTTTCGTGATTATCAGGTGGACTATTTACCTGACACTTATTATTATACACATCCTTTGGTAAAAGTCAACAAAGAAAAGCAAATTCTCTTGTGCAGTATCACGAAGAAAAGTAAGATGTTGTCAACAAATCGAATGAAAAACTGTGCAAACTGACAGGAGTGAACTTGCCTTTGTTAAATCTAAAAAACTCTTTTGTAATTTCTTTTAGTGAATTTTATCAATTTAATTACTTAAAAGAAAATAAAATTAAGCAAATATACAAAATGACAAAAGTCTTATATTCCAAAATAGAAATAAAACACTTCAAAATGAAGGGAAATCCCTTTACAATGGGAATTGTATTATCTAATACTTTATAGTATAATAGAATGGAAAAAATAATAAGGAGCGATATTATGCTTGATAAATTCTATAAAAACTTCAAAAGTGGTACAGATATTCGTGGTGTAGCATCAGAGGGCGTTGAGGGTCAAAATGTGAACCTTACTGATGATGTTATTAAAAAAATGGCCTTTGGCTTTGTTCTTTGGCTAAGTGAAAAAAGAGGCAAAAAGCCTTGCGATTTAAAAATCTCCCTTGGTAGAGATTCCCGTATTAGTGGCGAAAGAATTGCCTCTGCTGTTATGGACAGCTTTAAAAAGGCTGGTGTATCTACCGTTTACACAAACCTTTCCTCCACACCATCAATGTTTATGACAACTGTTGACCTTGGTTGTGACGGTGCTGTTCAGATTACAGCCTCCCACCATCCATTTAATAGAAATGGTCTAAAGTTCTTTACACCTGAGGGTGGTCTTGAGGGCAGTGATATCGAGTCCATCCTCCTTCACGCACAGAATGATGATAAGCCTGAAATTGTGGATAACGGCACAGTTCTTGAAATGGACTATATGTCCCGTTACAGTCAGCACCTATGTAATATTATTAAGAAAGAGGTTAATGCTGACAACTATGATTTACCTCTACAGGGCTTTAAAATTGTGGTAGATGCAGGAAACGGTGTTGGTGGTTTCTATGCTGACAAGGTGCTAAAGGTTCTTGGTGCTGATACAGAGGGTTCAGTTTACCTTGACCCAGACGGAATGTTCCCTAACCATATTCCAAACCCAGAGGATAAAACAGCTATGGAGTCAATTTCAAAGGCTGTACTAGAGAGCAAGGCTGACCTTGGTGTAATTTTCGACACAGATGTTGACAGAGGTGGCGCAGTTGACAGCTACGGTAAGGAAATCAACAGAAACAGACTGGTAGCTTTGGCTGCAGCAATAGCCCTTGAGGGTACTCAGGGTGGCACAATAGTTACCGACTCTGTAACCTCATCTGGATTAAAGGAATTTATCGAAAATACCCTTGGTGGTAAGCACTATCGTTACAGACGAGGATATAAGAATGTTATTGACAAGGGTATTGAGTTAAATAATAAGGGCGAATTTTGCCCACTTGCTATTGAAACTTCAGGTCACGCAGCTATGAAGGAAAACTACTTCCTTGATGACGGCGCATACCTTTGCACAAAGATTATCATTAAAATGGCTCAGCTTAAAAAGGAAGGCAAAACCATTGATATGCTCCTTAAGGACTTGAAAGAGCCTGTTGAAAGCGAGGAAATCCGTTTCAAAATTGTGGAGGAGGACTTCCGTTCTTGTGGTGAGAGGATAATTTCTCAGCTTGAAGAATATGCAAACAAACAGCCAAACTGGATTGTTGCTGATGATAACAGAGAGGGTATAAGAGTGTCCTTTGACAAGGAAAACGGTGACGGTTGGTTCCTGCTCCGTCTGTCTGTTCACGACCCAATTATGCCACTTAATATAGAAAGCGACTCTGTTTCTGGTGTTAAGAAGATATATGATAACTTCTATGAGTTCCTAAAAACTACCGAAGGATTGGAATACTAATCCCCTAAAAACCCAGTAAATAAGCCAATGCAACCACTGGTTGCGTAAAAATTTTGTTTTTGCAAACTAAAGTATGTAGCGCAACCAAGGGGCTTTGGGTATAATTAGGGCATAACGAGAAAGGGGAAATACAATGAATCTTGAAGTGGCAAATAGACTATTAAAGTACAGAAAAAAGAGTGGTTACAGTCAGGAGGACTTGGCATCAAAAATTGGTGTAAGCCGACAGGCAGTCAGTAAGTGGGAACGCTCCGAGGCCTCTCCCGATACCGATAATCTAATGCTGTTAGCTGATATATACGGTGTTACCATTGACCAGCTTTTAAAGGAGGACCCTGCCGATGAAACAGAGGAAAATCCTCAAGAAGTGGCTGATGAAAACGCAGAAGAAAATGTTGAGGAAAAGGCAGAGGAAACAACAGAAACTGATGAAGAAACAGATGAAGAAAAACAGAAAAAGGTTTCTTTTAAAAATGGTATCCATATAAATGACGGTGGCGACAAGGTGGATATTGGTTGGAGTGGCATCCATGTTCACAGCAAAACAGGTGACAAGGTTGACATTGATAAAAACGGCATCAATGTAACTGAGGCTGACGGTAATCCTGTTGTTTATACAGATGAGGACGGCAAAGTCCACAAAAATTATAGCAAGGACGAAAAGTCTAAGGCACATAGATGTGCAGAGCATTTTCCTTTTTGGCTAATTGCAATTATAGGATTTTTTACCTTTGGTTTTTGCAACATCTTAGGTGGCTGGGTTACAAGCTGGATGTGGTTTTTGACTATTCCTATTTATTACACCACAGTTGAGGCAATATTCAAAAAGAGTCTTAGCTATTTCTGTTATCCTGTTTTAGCAGTTATGCTGTTTATGTGGGCAGGTTTCTCTGGTGGTATGTGGCATCCTGCTTGGATGATATTCCTGACAATCCCAATTTTCTACTGGATTGCATCCCTTGTTGGAGATAATGACAAGGAGAAAAATCAGGAGAATACAGAAGAAAATGCCCCTAAGAAAAAGAGTAATGCTTTTAAAATCGTAATAGGAATTGTGTTAACGGTAATCGCCATAAATGCAGTTATGGTTGGTGTGATTTACGCCTTTGGAGAAAACAAGGTTATAACAAAAAGCTTTAGGCTGAATGATAACTACAGTGACAACATTTTGGTTGATAAAACAAGTGGAGAATTGAACATTCTAAGCTCCGATAAGGACTATAGCTATGTTGATTATTATGCAGAGATTAGGGGTTTTGGTTATACCGAAAAAGGGCTGAAAATTAAGGAATATAACTATTCTACAGAAATTTCCGAATACAACGATTTTATGTTCTTTGGTACAAAAAGTAGCAATATTACCCTTTATCTTACTGACAAGGATTATAACAGCCTTGTAATTGATACATCAAGTGGCAACACAAAAATTCAGCCACAATCAGCACTCTCCATTGATAAATTAGAGGTTGATTCATCAAGTGGTAATGTAACCGTTGACGGTGTTAAGGGCAGAAGTGTGGAGCTTGATACTGCAAGTGGTAATGTAAAGGTAAGTGGTGCTTTTAGCGAGGCATCTGTTGATACTGCAAGTGGTAATGTGGAATTCACAAGCTACAACTACATTAACAAAATGGAGGTAGATACAGCATCTGGTGATGTGACAGTTTCCCTCCCTGATGATGAAAGAGGATTCACCCTTGAATATGATAAGGCAAGTGGTAAAATAAGCTCTGAATTTACCTTAACAGGCAACCTTACAGATAGTGAGGGAACAGTTGTCTGTGGTAATGGCGAAGGTAGATATGATGTTGATATGGCATCAGGTGACTTTAAGCTGGTAAAAAATAAGAGAGCAGACAGTCTTGCAATGAGATTATTTTATATGATGTAAAAAAGTAGGCAGTACATTATGTACTGCCTACGATTTTTATTGCTTATTTATCAAGCTCATTTAAGTCATAAGGTGTTTGCTGATATACAAAGTAGTTCAGCCAGTTGGCAAAGAGCAGGAATGCTGTGCTACGCCACTTTTTGTCAGGAGTTTTGGTAACATCATCCTTTGGGTAGTAGCTAAAGGGGATTTCGGGATTTATACCCTTTTTTATGTCCCTTTCGTATTCCTGTGCCAAAGTCATTCTGTCATATTCAGCGTGACCAAACACAAAAAACTTCCTGCAAGGCTTGTCAGCCACAATGGCAATTCCTGCAAGCTCGCTTGTAGCCAAAATTTCAAGATTAGGGTTGTTTTCAATTTCCTCAGGAATACTTTCAGTATATCTTGAGTGTGGCATCATAAACACATCGTCAAGACCACGAAGAAGTGGGTGGAACTGAAAATCGCTGTTCATTCTGTGACGATAAATGCCACTTATCTTTTTTGGCAACTCCCTTTTGTGTATGCCATAGTGGTAGTAAAGTCCGGCCTGTGCTCCCCAGCAAATGTGGAGAGTTGACCATACATTCTTTTTGGACCACTCCATAATCTGCTGTAGTTCTTCCCAATAATCTACATCTTCAAATTCCATATGCTCAACAGGAGCACCTGTTATAATCATTCCGTCATAACGGGTGTTCTTGATTTCATCAAAGGTTTTGTAGAAGGTGTTAAGGTGCTGTTGGCTTGTGTTCTTTGAAAAATGACTTGTGGTATGAAGCAGGTCAACATCCACCTGTAATGAGGTGTTACCCAGCAACCTAATAAGCTGGGTTTCGGTTTCCACCTTAGTTGGCATAATGTTGAGAATAACAATTTTAAGGGGTCTGATGTCCTGTGACATAGCCCTGTCCTCTGGCATAACAAAAATATTTTCTTCCTCAAGAATTTTTATTGCCGGCAGATTATTGGCAACCTTAATTGGCATTTCATACCCCTCCTTTTAGTTTATTTTTTAAGTTGCAATATTAGTACAAGTTGCAATATTAGTATTGCTTGCCCCAGTAAACCATATGCTTTGCAGGCTTACCACAGCAAACACAGGTGTCGCTGAGATGTTCCTCCTCAAAAGGAATACAACGGGACTTAACACCACCTGTTGCGTCCTTTAGCTTTTCTTCACATTCAGTTTCACCACACCACATAGCCTTAATAAAGCCAGGCTTGTTTTCTGCAATTTCACAAAATTCATCATAGGTTGTGGCAATATGGGTCTTTTCTTCCATATTCTTCAGAGCCTTTTCGTACATACCGTCGTGAACAGCCTGTAGAAGTTCTGCAACCTTTACTTCAAGCTCATCAAGGGCAACAACAAGCTTTTCTCTTGTATCTCGTCTTACAAGAACGCACTGATTGTTTTCAATATCCTTTGGACCGATTTCAACTCTGACAGGAACACCCTTCATTTCATACTGAGAGAACTTCCAACCAGGGGAGTTGTCGCTGTCGTCAAGCTTAACTCTGTAGTCCTTCTTTAGTCTGTCAAATAGCTCATTAGCCTTTTCAAGAACACCCTCCTTGTGCTGTGCAATAGGAATAATTGCAACCTGAATTGGAGAGATTTTTGGTGGAAGAACAAGTCCCTCGTCATCACCGTGAACCATAATAATAGCACCAATCATTCTTGTTGAAACACCCCAAGAGGTCTGATGTGGATAGTGCTGTTTGTTATCTCTGCCCTGGAAAGTAATGTCAAAATTCTTTGAGAAACCGTCACCAAAGTAGTGAGATGTACCACCCTGTAGGGCAACACCGTTGTGCATCATTGGTTCAATGGTGTAGGTTTCCTCTGCACCGGCAAACTTTTCCTTTTCAGTTTTGCGACCGATAACAGCAGGGATAGCAAGGGTTTCCTTGTAGAAGTCGGAGTAAACCTGTAGCATACGGAGTGTTTCTTCCCTTGCTTCTTCTTCGGTTTCGTGCATTGTGTGACCTTCCTGCCACAAAAATTCACTTGTTCTAAGGAATGGACGAGTTGTCTTTTCCCATCTTACAACAGAGCACCACTGATTATACAGCTTTGGCAAATCTCTGTAGGTTTCAATAATTTTGCTGTAGTGTTCGCAGAAAAGAGTTTCTGATGTTGGGCGAACACAGAGTCTTTCGTGGAGCTTTTCCTGTCCACCAACAGTAACCCAAGCACACTCTGGAGCAAAGCCCTCAACGTGGTCCTTTTCCTTTTGGAGAAGGCTCTCTGGAATGAACATTGGCATATATACATTTTCGTGACCTGTTTCCTTAAATCTTCTGTCAAGGTCAGCCTGAATGTTCTCCCAAATAGCATAACCATATGGACGAATAACCATACATCCCTTAACGCCACTGTAGTCAACAAGCTCAGCTTTTTTTACTATATCTGTGTACCATTTTGCAAAGTCATCATCACGACTTGTAATGGCAGAAACAAACTTTTTGTTGTTACCCATTTTATTATCCCCTTTCAGATAAGTGCATTATTCTTATTATACAGAAGATATACTCTTTTTTCAAGTGGAAATAGAAAAAACCTGTGTTTATAAGGTGAAACACAGGTTTTGAATTTATTTAATCACAGCCTTTTGTGGCATTTGTTTTTAGCATAAAAGCTAAAGTGTCATATAAAGGATTACTCAACTACAACGGTTATTGGGAAGTATTCCCCTTCCTGCATAAGCTTTTTGATAAGAATATAGCGAACTTCATCCTTTACAAAATCCTCTGTTATCTTGAAGTTGTTTTTTCTCCGTCGTCATCATCGGAAATGGTAACATTGGTGTGGTAGTCAGCTTTGTAGCATCTTGCGTATGTGTCAAGGTCGCCTGTGGAATAAATTGTGTACTTTCTTGTTTCTGTAGGAATGAATTTTAAAACAGCATAGGAATCGTTAGTAACTTCCATTTCTACAGAACCTGCTCCTTTTAGCTCCTTGTCAGCCTTAGGCATATCGTTAAGTATGCTATTGTCAACAATAATTGTGGACTTTTTGTTTCCTGTCATTGTAAAGGTTTTTGTAGTTTTTGACATTTCCTTTAGGGAGAATTTGTTGGTAAAGGAAAATTCAAAAATATACCTTTCTCCGGCAAGCAGTCCGTCATATTCTTTTTCTTCTTTATTATAGCCGGTGGCTTCATAGCTACATCCTGTAGTTGCATTAGTGATTTTTAAATCATAGTTAGGCATAACCCCATTATTGTTTTTATCCTTAAAGCTAAAGGTTACGCTGTAGGTTTTAGGAAATTTTCCTTTAATGTCAACATCCTTTGTTATCCTATAGTTTGAAACAAGTAAGGAGGTTTCTCCGGCGTAGCTAAAACGATATATGTTGTAATATCCCACAGGAAGATAAAGGGTTTCTGCATTAGGATTATCATCGTAGAAGGATTTATAGTATTTACTTTGGTCTTTGCAGTCTATAGCCAAAATGGAGTAGTTTTTGCTGGAGAGGTACTCTTTGTCATGAAAAACATTAACCCTTTTAACTTCTGTAAAAAATACTGTAAAAGTTGCTTTTCCTTTGATACTCTCATCATTTGCATCAGTAATATTTATTACAATATCGTATCTCGGTTTGATATTTGGGTTATTTACGTCGTTAATGATGTAGAGATAGCAGTAGTCGTTTTTAACAGCAGTGAATTTGCTTATGGAAAATAAACCGTCGTAGTCGTTTTCAAGTGAAAGCTTGTATTTACCACTTCCTCCCATAAATGAAAATGGGTAGGATGAATTCCTGTTGGCTCTGCCAAGGATTGGATTGCTTTTAGTACCTAAAGTTTTTTTAGTACCGTAAATATGGTTTTTGTCACCAACGATAAATACAATTTTCTGGAGTAATTTGTGGTTGTATTCATCTGTAATCTCTACAATACAGGAGGTGTTGTTGCAGGTTTCCCTAAACACACCCTTAAAGCAGTATTTGTTGTAATAGATGTTTTCAAACTTAATGCCCTTTGGTAGGGAGCCGGACACAATCCTTGCCCGAGTTGTTCCTATTCTGCTGGAGTGAGAAAAGGTTGAATAACAGTATTCACCTACATTTCCTCTTATATAGCTTGGTGAGGGTAAAGAAGTGTTTGTGCTGTTATAGAAATAAACCTTTGATTTTACACCTGAAAGAGTATTTATTGTTATCTTTACAGAGTCACCACAATATATATCATCTCCAAAATCTAAAACAAGATGATAGGTTTTGTTGTCAAAGGTAATCATTTGGTCGATATTTAGCTTGTTTTTGAAGTAGTTGCCACCGTGTTTTTTCTGTAAATACTTATGCTGTTTACAGAAAGTCTTTTTGCTCTGTTTAAGGTGAAGCTCAGATTTCTGGTGTAACCATTTGAGTCATATTTTGCGTTTATGGATTTTAAACTGTAAATCGGGTTTACCTTAACTGTGCATACAGCCCTTTTGCTTGTGCCGTCAACTGTAGTGGCAGTAATTTTCACTGTGCCTGGTTTTAGGGCAGTAACAACACCTTTTTGATTAACTCTGGCAATTCTGCTGTTTGATGTGGTGTATTTTACAGCAGTGCAAATTCCCTTGCTTGGTGTAAATTTTGGTTTAAGGGCAAAGCTTTTTGTTTCAAGAAGTGTTGCTGTTGTTCTGCTTAATGTAAGTCTTGTAACAGGATTAGTTACCCTTACATTTACAGTTGTTCTTTTTTTGTTGTTGATTTTGGAGGTAACTGTGATTTTTGTAACACCTGCCTTAACACCGGTTACAACACCCTTGCTGTTTACCTTGGCGATACCTGTGTTACTCGATTTGTAGATAACACCCTTGTATTTGCTGTTGTTTGGGTTAACAGTAACCTGAGTTTTCAAGGCAAGTCTTTTGCCCTTAGCAACATAAAAGGCTTTTCCTGTCAGATTGGTTATCCTTACATTACTAACATTTACTTTGGATATAGCAACGGCGTCTATGGCGCAAAGGGTAAAAGACATTAAGGTTGCCATTACCAGTAAAATTGAAATTAACTTTTTCATATTGTTCTCCCTCTTTATAAAAAATAAGGGCTGGAAAACCAACCCTTACTTGTTCTCTGTATTTACCGATTAGGAATTCTGCTCGATATAGGATACGAGATTGCCAACTGTCTTGATGTTTTCAACATCTTCGTCTGGAACTTCGATATCGAATTCATCTTCGATTGACATAAGAAGATCTACAACGTCAAGTGAATCTGCGCCAAGATCGTCCTGAAGAGAAGAATCCTCTGTGATTGTATCCTCTTCAACATCAAACTGTTCTGCTAAAATAGCTTTAACTTTTTCTAATACCATAGTAATAGCCTCCTGTTAAAAACAAAATAATCAGCTTTTATGGACAAATTATCTATTATTTGATAAAATAGTCACATAGCCACTACAATAATACTATAAGTAAAATTGGTCTTTGTCAATATTTATTTCAAAAATTTTATATTTTATTACAAATTTATTTTCAGAAATGAGGTATTTTTATGGCAACAAAGAGATATGCAGTTATAGGTCATCCCATTGGACACACAATGTCACCATTCATTCATAAAAGACTTTTTAGCCTTGGTGGTATAGATGCAGAATACGGAGTTTATGATGTTCCACCTGAAAAAATGGACGAAATGTTTAAAAACGAGTTGTCAAAGCTAAATGGCTTTAATATTACAATTCCACATAAGCAGAGGATTATCCCTTACATTCATCACCTTGATGAAAAGGCAAAGCTCTATGGTAGCGTGAATACATTTTTTAATGATAATGGAGTTTATAAGGGCTACACCACCGACCCTGACGGATTTTTACTTGCGCTTAAAAGTGCTGGTGTGCCATACAGTGGCAGAACAGTTATTCTTGGCTGTGGTGGTGTTGCAAGGACAATGGCTTATGAGGCTGTTCTTGCTGAAAATGATTTAACCCTTGCAGTAAGAGAAGATGATTTGCCTGTGGCAACAGAGCTGAAAAAGGAGCTTGAAAACCTGAATATCCTTAATAGTAAGGCTGATGTTAAGGTCTGCCAGATTAAGGATTTGCAGGGGGATATTGATATTCTTGTTAATGCAACACCTGTCGGTATGTTCCCCAAAACTCAGTTTTGCCCTGTGTCTGATGAGGTTATCAGCCATAGCAAAGCTGTGTTTGACGCAATTTATAATCCACTTGAAACAATGCTTATTAAAAAGGCAAAGGCCAACGGCTCAAAGGCTGTAGGTGGAATGTCAATGCTTGTGTGGCAGGCAGCAGTTGCTCAGACAAAATGGAATGATGTTAAATTTAATAAGGAAGATATAGACAAGCTTTGTCTTGAATGTATAGAGGAGTTAAAAAGCAGATAATGAACAAGAATATTATTCTATGTGGTTTTATGGGTTGTGGAAAAACAACAGTTGGCGAAAACCTAAAGAAAAAGTCAGGTATGAACCTTGTTGATACAGATGAGTACATTGAAAGAACCCAAAATATGACGATTTCAGAAATATTTGCAAAGTATGGTGAGGACTACTTTAGAGAGCTTGAGTATCAGGCTTGTAAGGAACTTTCCCAGAAAAAAGGCATAATAATTTCAACAGGTGGTGGAGCTCTCACCTTTGAGAGAAATGCCGAGGTTCTCCGTGAAACAGGCACTATTGTGCTTATTGATGTTCCTCTTGAGGTTCTTAAGGAAAGGCTAAAGTACGACAAAACCCGACCTCTTTTGCAAAGGGAGGATAAGGACGAGGCTATGAGGGAGCTTTATGAGAAAAGAATGCCCCTATATAAAAAGTCAGCAGATATTGTAATTGACGGCAACAACAGTCCTTTGCAGGTTGCAATCAGCATTTTGAATGCAACTAAATCCTGATTTTTATCTGATTTTTGTCTGAAAACAGGGCGTTTGTATGTGTTAAAATGATATGAGCCAATAAAAAAGAGAAGTAACTTCAAAATATGGTATAATTAGTTTGCTACAACAAATTACCAAA
>JBGUUL010000007.1:0-2007 GCA_045133515.1 Ruminococcus sp. | reverse complement strand
GGCTGAAAATGGTAAGCAGGTTACAGTGCTTGTAGAGCTTAAAGCAAGATTTGACGAAGAAAACAATATTCACTGGGCTAAAAAGCTGGAAAAGGCAGGCTGTCATGTTATTTACGGCTTAACAGGCTTAAAAACCCATTGTAAAATATGCCTTGTTGTCAGAAAAGAGTCAGACGGTATAAGAAGATATCTTCATATGGCAACAGGTAACTATAATGACAGTACAGCAAGATTTTATACTGATATCGGTATGTTTACCTGTAAAGAGGAGTTTGGTGTAGATGCATCATCACTTTTCAATGTTATTACAGGATATTCACTACCACCTGAATATCAGAAGTTTGTTGTAGCACCGTCAGGTATGAGAAGCTTTTTTGTAGATAAAATAAAGAAAGAGATAGAAAACCACAAAGAGGGCTTACCAAGTGGAATTGTAGCCAAGGTTAATTCATTGGTAGACCCAGAGATAATAGGGTTGCTTTATTCTGCATCAAGAGCAGGTGTAAAGGTTACTCTAATTGTAAGAGGCATTTGCTGTCTTATCCCAGGGCTTGAGGGTTATAGTGAGAATATTAAGGTATATAGTGTTGTTGGTCAGCTACTTGAGCATAGCCGAATTTTCAAGTTTGAAAACGGTGGAGACCCACAGATTTATATGGGCAGTGCAGACTGGATGCCAAGAAACTTAGATAGAAGAGTAGAGCTTGTATTCCCTGTAGAGGATAAAATACTTAAAAAGCGTAGCGAGGATATTTTACAGCTTATGCTTAGTGATACAGTAAATTCTCGTGTACAACATTCAGATACATCATATACTCTTATTGATAAACGTGGCAAGAGAAGAGTAAATAGTCAGATAGAATTTGCAAGACAGGCTAAAAAGGCACTTAAAGAGGCTAAAAAAGAAAAGGTGCAAGAAATAGGAAAGCCTAGATTTGCTAAGGGTTCAAAATAATCAACAAGGAGAGAATGTATAATGAAAAGAATTGGTTTTCTTACAAGTGGTGGAGATTGTCAGGGATTAAACGCTACAATGCGTGGTGTAGCAAGAGCATTGTATAATCACTATGGCGAGAAGAATATTGAAATCATCGGTATTTTAAATGGTTATAAGGGTTTAATACATGGCGATTATAAAAAAATGAAGCCAGAGGATTTTTCTGGTATATTAAGCTTGGGTGGCACTATATTAGGTACTTCTCGTCAGCCATTTAAGATGATGCGTGTAATAGAAGAGGACGGTGTAGACAAGGTAGCCTGTATGAAGAAAACATACAAATATTTAAAGCTGGATTGCCTTGTTGTGCTAGGAGGTAACGGTTCTCAAAAGACAGCTAATTTACTTTCAGAAGAGGGCTGTAATGTTGTTTCTCTTCCAAAAACAATAGATAACGACCTTTGGAACACCGACAAAACCTTTGGTTTCCAAAGTGGTATAAATGTAGCAACATATTGCTTAGATGCAATACACACCACAGCCGACTCACACAGCAGAATTTTTGTTGTAGAGGTAATGGGACATAAGGTAGGCTGGTTAACTCTATATGCAGGTATGGCAGGTGGTGCAGATGTTATTCTGTTGCCTGAAATTCCATACAGTGTAGAAAGTGTAATTAAAAAGGTATCTGAGCGTGAGCGTGCAGGTAAGCACTTTACAGTAATTTCAATGGCAGAGGGTGCTGTTCCAAAGGACGTTGCTGAGCTTCCTAAAAAAGAAAGAAAGGCAGCTATCGCAAAACAGCCAAACGGTACATTCTCAGCTCAGCTTGCTAAAGAGATAGAAGCAGCCACAGGCCACGAAACAAGAGTTACAGTTCCAGGTCATATTCAGCGTGGTGGTGACACTTGCCCTTACGACAGAGTACTTTCTACAAGCTTTGGTGCAGCTGCTGCACAGTTGATTATTGAAGAAAAATATGGTAATATGGTAGCGTTACACGGTGATAAAATTGTTCCTGTACCACTTTCAGAGGTTGCAGGCAAGCTAAAGGTTGTGCCTGTTGATTG
>JBGUUL010000006.1:0-2380 GCA_045133515.1 Ruminococcus sp. | reverse complement strand
TAGATAAAAATTTCTGTAAAGCCCTCGCAAGGTATAACCTCACCATTATTTTCGGTTGCAACCGACTCAAGAGTTCTACAGCTTGTAGTACCTACAGCTATAACTCTGCCACCGTTTTCTTTTGTGGCTTTTATAAGCTCTGCTGTTTCTTTTGGTACTTCGTAATGCTCTGAATGCATTTTATGATTTGTAACATCATCAACCTTTACTGGTCTAAATGTACCTAAACCAACGTGCAGTGTAACATAGCCTATCTTTACACCCTTTTCTTCTATTTTCTTCATAAGCTCTGGTGTAAAGTGTAAGCCTGCTGTTGGTGCAGCAGCTGAACCTAATTCTTTGCTGTAAACAGTCTGGTAACGCTCCTGATTTTCCAGCTTCTCTGTAATATATGGTGGTAGTGGCATTTGCCCTACCTTATCAAGTGCAGAATAGAAATTCTCGTCACCACAATTAAATTCAACAATTCTGTTGCCATTTTCAAGAACTTCTAAAACTTTACAGCTCATAATATCTCCAAAGGTAAATTCTGCACCCTCTCGTGCTTTTTTACCAGGCTTTGCAAGACATTCCCATACATTGGTACGTACCTGAGTTAAAAGCAAAAACTCAACTCTTGCACCTGTTGAGCGTGTACCATAAATTCTTGCAGGCAATACCCTTGAATTATTTGCAATAAGGCAATCGCCCTCTTTTAAATAGTCTATAATATCATAAAAATTCTTATGCTCAACAAAATTTTCTTTTCTGTTTATAACCATAAGCCTTGAGCTGTCACGAGGCTCTACAGGTGTTTGAGCAATAAGCTCTTGTGGTAAATCATAATAAAAATCACTTGTTTTCATTTTATGTTCCTTTCGGAGTGGTTTTGGTTTAAATCTTCTCCAGCTTAGCAAAGTTAGCCATAAGCTTTTTTGTGCCTACCTTATCAAAGGCAATTTCTAAATATGTATCATTAGCCATTGGCTTTGCAGATACTATCATACCCTTGCCAAAAGCCTTATGCATAACCTGATCACCAGCTTTAAAGCTTACACCAGATTGTGCTGGCTTTGATTGTGGCTGGTATGTACGATTTGCAAAGCTGTTTGCCTTTGCATATGTACTGCTTAAATATCCGTTATTTCCTGCTGTAGAGCCTGCACCTGTACGCTGTACACCTGTTGAAGCTCCTGTAGGTGTTGTAAAGCTACGTTCAACTAGGGCTGAGGTTACATCTGCCAACTCCTTTGGTATTTCGTTAATAAATCTTGACAATTTATTGTGGCTTGTTGCACCATACAGCATACGGTAATTTGCGTGAATAACATACAGCTTTTCTTTAGCTCGTGTAATTCCCACATAAGCTAATCTGCGTTCCTCCTGTAATTCAGTAGGGTTCATTATAGATTGCATACCTGGGAAAATTCCGTCCTCTGCACCTGGTATAAACACCACTGGGAACTCAAGACCTTTAGCTGAATGTAATGTCATAAGCACTACGCTGTCAGAATCAGAGTCGTAATTATCAATATCAGACAAAAGTGCAATATCCTCTAAGAAGCCTGACAATGAAGCCTCTTCTGGGTTATCGTCCTCGTAGTTTTTAATATTGGTCATAAGCTCGTTGATATTTTCAATACGGCTTTCGTGGTCTTCCTTTTCCTTTTTCAATGCACTTATATAATCGGTGCGTTCTAAAATTTCATTATACAGCTGACAGATTGTAGTATCCTCGTCATCTGCGTACTCAATAAGGCTGTCGATAAGGTTTGTAAATTCCTTTAGCTTTGGCACCGCCCTTTTAAGTGGTTCGTAATCCTCTGCGTGGCTGATTACATAATATAGGCTCTCTCCTGTAACATCTGCAATTTCAGAAGCCTTTTCTACAGTAGCATTACCTATTGAACGCTTTGGCTTGTTGATAATTCTGCGTAATCTTATATTATCAGCTGGATTATTAATAACCTGCAAATAAGAGGTCATATCCTTAATTTCTTCTCTATCATAGAAACGATGACCACCTATCAAACGGTGTGGAATACCACTGCGAGCCATATTCTGCTCTATTATATTTGACTGTGCATTAGTACGGTATAAAACTGCAAAGTCAGAAAATTTTCTTCCGTTTGCAACCTGCTCAAGAATATTGTCAGAGATATACTTTGCCTCGTCACGCTCGTTAAGTGCTGTATGTACAACAATCTTATCGCCATCTGCATTATCTGTCCACAATGTTTTTCCCTTTCGTTCTTCATTATGTGCAATAACGCTGTTAGCTGCATTAAGAATTGTTTTTGTAGAACGGTAATTCTGCTCAAGACGTATAACCTTACCGTCAGGATAATTTTTCTCAAAGCTAAGAATATTTTCTATTGTAGCACCACGGAATTTATAAATA
>JBGUUL010000005.1:0-45951 GCA_045133515.1 Ruminococcus sp. | reverse complement strand
AATAGTCCCTTATGTGCGAGCGAGAAATGTGTGTAACTGCCGATAAAACCTATACTAAAATAAATCCGTTATTAACACTCGTACCACGACAAAACGGCTTAAACACTGGGTTTAAGCCGTTTTTTGCAATAATTAAAACACGCATTGCGTGTCAAAACACAATTTTTGATGATGGTTTTTGTTTCAAATTCCACAAACGGTTTCAAAAATTCCAACAATTCCGTCTACTACATCATCAAAATAGCATCAAAACATATGCAACAAATAAAAGGAAGGATATTGCTATGAAGCTTGATTTTATAGATAACGGAAAAGAATTTGATTTTGGCAAAACATCTGATGATTATGCAAAATTCCGTGATATATACCCAAAAAGTATGTATGACAAGCTGATTATGTTCGGCATTGGAAAGCAAGGTCAGAAAATTCTTGATTTAGGCAGCGGAACAGCGATTTTACCTGTAAATATGTATCATACGGGTGCAGAATTTACAGCAACGGATATTTCTGAAAATCAGATTGAGTACGGAAGAAAAATTGCAAAGTCAAGAAATCTCAATAAAATACAATTCAAGGTATGTTCAGCAGAAAATACGGGGTTTGAAGATAATACATTTGATGTTGTAACGGCTGTGCAATGCTTTCAATATTTCAACGCAGATAAAGCAACAACAGAAATCAGAAGAATTTTAAAGACTAACGGACTGTTTTGCAAAATCTTTATGGACTGGTTACCATTTGAAGATGAGATAATCGGAGAAATGGAAAATCTCGTTTTAAAGTACAGTCCTGATTGGAAAGGCTGTGGCTTTGAAAAATTCAGATACAACTATCCTAATTGGGCAGAAAATAGATTTAATATTGATACTATCCATTCGTATGACACAACACTTGAATTTTCAAAGGAAGCATGGATTGGCAGAATTAAAAGCTGTCGTGGAGTAGGCGCAAGTCTTTCGGCTGAAAAGATAGCAGAGTTTGAAAAAGAATACCGCCAACTTCTTGAAAAATACGATACCGATACTATTAAATTAAAACATCAGATACACATTGAAATTTACAAATCAACTAAAAGCTAATATTTCGAGATTATCTTTATTTGCCTCACAGCAAAAATTCACACGCAGGATTTTGTCCTGCGTGTTCGTGTTTTATATTGGTAATTTTAGAACTCAACCCATCCGTTATGCCATTTAGTTTTATCATATCTCTTTTTACATAATACATCTCTGTAATTTTGGAAGTAGTATGACCCAGCAAGTCAGAATAAGAACAAAGTATAAAACTTTTAACAACAGATAGTATTCTGCTTCTGCACAGATGCTTACAGATTTATTCAGAGAAAATAACGGCGAAAAACAAATACAATATATCCCGATACAGAAGAACTGATTCAAGATATTGATGTCAAATATCGTAATATTCAGCTTGACGATTGTACCTGGGGTATGATTGTAAGATAGCTATTGAATACTTTGAATTTCGGAAAACTGTTTTTTAAATTTTGTTAAGTCAGCTATCAGTATGTTTCTGAGATTATCTGTCTTATGGTTTCTTCTGCCTCTTTTACTTCTGAAAGGAACTCTCTTGATGAAACACGCAAGGCTCCGTTACCCAGAATAATCAGCTGTTCCACAGCGTCAGAGGTAACAACCTTAACCTTGTTATTCCTTGCGATTTTCTGAGTTACCTTTTCTATATACATATCAGCAGTTTCGGCTTCCTTGGTATAGACAACATCTATGTTATTCACCTTTTCCACCTCGCCACAGTTATTTTTCACTTTGTAGGCATCGAACACCACAATAACCTGGCACTTTTTAAAGCCCTGGTAATTGCACAGTATATTTATCAGCTTATCCCTTGCACCGTCTATTGTTACCTTGGAAAGCTCCCTAAGCTCATCCCAGGAAAAAATCACATTATAGCCATCTACAAGCAAATACTCTGTACCCTTAAAGTCCTGTGTCTTAATATGGCCAGGGCTTTTTTCCTTTTGCTTTGTGTAGTCAATATGTCTTTTCTTTTCCTCTGTTTTCTTGGCTTTTATTGGTCCATAGGTTTGCTCAAAAATAGCCATAAGTTCCTTATCAAGGGCAAAAATACTGTCCTTATCCTTAACATTTCTAAGTCTTTCCCTTACACCTACAGTTGGCTTTGTAGGTTCAGACAGCACAGAGGAAAGGTGCATTTTATTTTTGACCTCGTCCCACTTTACATTGTACCCTGCACCGTGGGAGCAGAAAATTGAATCGCAGGAATTATCCGTGTCGCTGTCGGCATCATAGCCAATTCTTTCAATAACCTCCTGACTATTATGGCAAGGCTCATATCCCTTTAAACTACAAAGTAGCTTACCCTTACCGTGGGTATAACGGACAACATCCTTTGAGTAGTCGTACATTGTGGAAACAGGAGCAGTACCTGTAATAATTGACATTTCCCCCTGAACTTCAGGTGAATCAAATGTGCCACTCATATACTGAATATCAGCCATTGCCCTACCTACATTTTCAGTTGGGACTTCAAGTGTAAACTCATAAATTGGCTCAAGCAAAATGCTTTTGCCACTACGAAGTCCCTGTCGGACTGCCCTGTAAGTTGCCTGGCGGAAGTCACCACCCTCTGTATGCTTTGGATGTGCCTTGCCTGCAACTAAGGAAATTTCCATATCCGTTATAGGTGAGCCTGTCAACACACCTATATGTATTTTCTCATAAAGATGTGTAAGAATCAGCCTTTGCCAATTTTTATCAAGCAAGTCCTCCTTGCAGTTGGTGGTGAAGAGAAGTCCACTATCACGGTCAGTTGGCTTTAGCAAAAGATGAACCTCTGCATAGTGTCTTAATGGTTCAAAGTGACCCACACCCTCTACTACATCACCTATTGTTTCCTTATAAATTATATTACCTTTGCCAAAGGTGGCATTTATACCAAACCTATCTCTAAGTATGGACTGCAAAATTTCAAGCTGAATTTCACCCATTAGCTTTACCTGAATTTCAGATAATCTTTCGTTCCACACCACCTGTAGCTGTGGGTCCTCACCCTCAAGAATACGCATTTTCTGTAGTGCTGTGTGGGGGTCAACCTCCTGTGGTAAATTCAGTCTATAGGTTAATACAGGCTCCAGAACCGGAAGTCCTGCACCTTTTTCAAAGCCTAAACCATCACCAGGCTTTGTAAAGGTAATTCCTGTTACTGCACAGACAGTACCTGCATTTGCCTCCTCTACTGTAGTGAACTTTTCCCCTGAATATATCCTAATTTGGTTTATCTTTTCCTTGTTCAGATTTTTGTTGCAATTTAGCACCTCTTTAACCCTTAGTGTGCCACCTGTAACCTTTAGAAATGTAAGTCGCTGACCTTTATCTTCAGAAATTTTGTAAACCTTACCACCAAAATCATCACCATAATTTGGCATTTCGGTATAACTATAAAGGGTGTCCAAAAAATCGGTAACTCCTTCTAATTTTAAAGCAGAGCCAAACATACAGGGGAAGATTTTTCTACTTCTTATGCCTTCAATTATGTCCTGTTTATTAAGCTTTTCCTCCTCATATTTAAGGAAAAGCTCATCATCACACAGGGCAATATTCTCATAAAAATCATCAACAGAACCAAAGTCAACACAGTTATCGCTTAATTTTGTTTTTAGCTTTGCCATAGCTATGCCTTTATCAGCACCCTCCAAGTCCATTTTGTTGATAAACAGAAACACAGGGACATTATACCTTGCAAGTAGCTTCCACAGGGTTTTTGTGTGGCTTTGTACACCCTCGCTACCACTTACTACAAGAATTGCATAGTCAAGAACCTGTAGGGTTCTCTCTGTTTCAGCAGAAAAGTCTATATGTCCTGGGGTGTCAACAAGTGTAAATTCTGCATCCTTATAAGGCAAAACAGCCTGTTTTGAAAATATAGTTATGCCACGAGAGCGTTCAAGAGAAAATGTATCAAGGAAGGAATCTCCGTTATCAACTCTACCCAACTTTCTAATGTTCCCAGATTTGTACATCAGAGCCTCTGTAAGGGTTGTTTTTCCGGAGTCAACATGTGCCAAAACACCAACTACAATTCTCTTCATTTTCTCACCATCCATTCTCCTGTAATTGTATCACAGAAGTAGTTTTAAGGCAACAAAAACCCTACAGAACAAAATCTGTAGGGCTTGAGAGTCAAATTATTTATTTTGCCTTTTTTCTGTTAAGGTTAAAAATTGCAAGAACAGAGAACAGCACAATAGTTGCCACAATAATAATTATGCTAACTGCTGTGGTACATTCAGTTTCACCAAACTTAAAGGTAACACCCAACACTTCCTTTAACTCTGTAAGAGCTTTGTCTTGTGCTTCCTTTGGGAAGTTCTCTGCACAGTTTTTGAGATTTTCTTCCATAAGAATATTTCTGAAAAGCACAGCAGAGTGAGAAGTTGGAAAACACTTTACCACATACTGAACAGCCTCTGGGAAGTTACCGACAGGGATATAAATACCTGTTATAAATCCGATTAGTGCTGAGGTTACACCAGTAATGGCTGAAAAGGCTTTTTCTGAATTTACAAGTGTAACTACAAAAAGCGCCATTGATGTGTTGGCAAAGGAAGTTATTACTGATAGTCCCAAAAGCTCCAAAATCATTATTGGGGTTACGGTTACAGCTGACTTTGAAACAAGGTAAATCATTGTCAGCACAAGAGTTACAAGGGTCATTATAAGTCCAATAAGAGCAGAGCTGATTATGTAACCCATTGTAAGGGAGGTTCTTGAAACAGGAGCGCAGTAAAAGTCCTTAAAAATCTTTCTTTCCTTATCAACTATCATTGTGCTGAAAGCTGCCATTGTGGTGGTAAGAGAGGTTATTGACAGAAGCCCTGCCACAATCCAGCCTGACATCATTTCATCAGCATTTTTAAACTCCTTAAGACTATCGTTGTAGGTGTCACCAAGGAACAGAAAGTACAGTCCCACAACAATCAGCACACCTAAGAGGGAGAAAAATACAGCTCCTTTATCTCTGAAATACAGCTTTAAATTTCTTTTTACCATACAACTCATTGTCTTATTTCCTTTCCTGTAATACCCATAAAGGCATCATCCATTGTACCCTTTGCCACCTCAAAGCTATCTATGTTTTCCCTCACCTTGTCAATTATATTTAGGGCATCTGTAGTTTTCTTGATTTTCACAACAAACTCCCCTGCAACCTCCTTGTAAGGGATATTATCCTTATTAAAAATCTTAACAAAACTTTCTCTATCCTTTGGAGTAATGTGCAGGGTATTGTGGGCGTACTTCTCCTTAATATCAGCAGGAGTTCCCTTAGCTGAAATTTCTCCCTTATCTATGACAATGACATAGTCAGCCTCTGATGCTTCTTCCATATAGTGAGTTGTTAGGAATACTGTCATATTGTTTTTCTTCTGCAATTCATTTATTGTCTGCCACACATTTGCCCTTGTCTGTGGGTCAAGCCCTGTGGTTGGTTCATCAAGGAATAAAATTTTTGGAGTATTTACCAAGGCTCTGGCAATATCTGCCCTTCTTCTCTGACCTCCTGATAGTTTGCCATAGGGTCTATCCATAATATCTGTAATTCCTACTATATTACAGGCTCTTTCAACTGCTTTTTTAAGCTCGTTACCCTTTAATCCATAAAATCCACCTCTTAGGGTTACATTTTCTCTTATTGTCAGCAAAGGGTCAAGGACACTATCCTGGAATACTATGCCGATTTTCTTTCTGATTTCGTTATCATCCTTGCCAACTGTGTATCCGTCCACTATAACTTCGCCACCGTCAGGCTTTAGATAGGTACATATCATATCAATGGTAGTGCTTTTTCCTGCACCATTTGGTCCAAGAAAAGCAAAGAGCTTCCCCTGTTCAACATAAAAATCAATACCCTTTACTGCCCTAACATTTTTATATGATTTTTCAAGGGATTTCACTTCCACGATTTTATTCATTTTCTTCCTCCTTTAGCTGTTTTAGCTTTCTGTTAATTTCGTTTGAGTCCCCAACATTTTTTGCAAACATTATAAAATACACTGTCATATACACAACTACTATTATTAGTAAAACCAATAATATTGTTATTAAATTAAAATCAAACCAATGAAAGCACCAGCCACCCTCAACGAAAACTGTTCCAACTACAATACAGGCTGAAACAAGGTGGTCTTTAATACCTGTTATCTGTCCGAATATTAGCTCCGAAATAAAAAACAAAACAGCTATTGTTGTTGATACTGCAAAGAGCTGTAAGGAATAGTCAATATAGCCAACTGTCAGTTTTTCCGAAAGCCCTGTGGTAATATAGAACAAATTAAGCACCACTGACATAATTGTAAATATAATGCAATCAAGGATAATATACTCCTTTATTTTCTTTATCATAATTTCACCTCATATACCGAATTTCTTTTTAAAAGTTGCCACATAATGACGGTTGATTATCAGCTTTTCGCCGTTAAGCATTGTTGCCTCAAATCTGCCGTTAAGGAAGGGCTTTACACTTTCCATTTTCGTAATATTTACTATACAACTTTTGCTGATTCTTACAAATGTGGAGTTTTCCACCATTTCCTCTATTTTGTATAGCTTATAGCTTGTATTGTACACCTGATTTTTTGTATATATGTAGCTGTTATCGTCAACACTTTCAAAGTAGTAAATATCCTTTAAATTAAGATTCAAACTACTTCCCTTTAGCTCTGCCATAATTGTGTTGCCATAGAGCCTTACCATTTCTATAATTTCACTAACCTGCTTTGTTTCCTGACTATATTCAACGGTAACGCAGGGTTCAGTAAACTTGCTATCCCTAATTATTCTTAACTTCATCTCATTACCCCTTTCGGTGATTTTAATTTACCACATATGTAAAACTAAATCAATAATATTTCGGCAAGGTGCATTTTCCAAAGGGTGAAATGCATAAAAATGCTTTAAAATGCAAAAAAGGACTGCATAATGCAATCCTTTAATACACTATACCTATGCCTTGAACCAACGACTTTGTTTACTACCATTTGAGTTTGTTTCAATCTGATACCAAACAGAATTTGGACTCTCAACATAATAATCCTTAACCTTAGTAAGTGTTGTGGTGGTGCTAACTTCTGCAACAGTTTCTGCTGAAGAATAGTGGTCGGTCTTTAGTGGTGTACCAGCCACTAAGCTGATACTCCCCTTGCCATTAAGGAGATTTTCTGCCTTTTTATAGGTATTTACAAGTGCCTTACTAACTGGCTGAATGTTAATAACATAATCTGTGGTTTCTGTGGTTGAAACAGGCATAAGGTACTGACTGCCACCTTCAAAATATGCCATATAGTCATTTCTACTGTTCCTAATTGTAGTTAACCGAGCCGACCTTAGAACAGAGGTAATTTTTAAGCTGACACCACTTTCCTCCACACTTACTCTATAATATCCTGTTTTTGACGGTGTATAACTGAGGACGCCTCGCCTACCCTCAGAGACAGTTTGGGAATTAAGGCGATTACTGCCTGTATAGAGAGGATAAACATTGTAAACCTCATAGTAATCGTTACAAGGGGTGTAGTCAATAGTATTTTCAAGGGCATATTTTTCTGTTTCGCTACCAATAGTACTGCTTAGTCTAAAGTTCTCACCACAATCAGCAAAGGCATTTTTGCCGATTTTCTTAACATCCCCACCAATAATCATACTCTTAATTGAGGTGCAACCCTGGAAGGCAGAGTTTCCAATGCCCATAAGGTTATCTGGGAATGTTACCTTGGTGACGGACTTGCAGTTTTTGAACATATTGTCCGTTATTTTACGGAGCTTAGAAGGTAGCTTTACCTCCTGAACAGAGGAATTTTCAAAAACAGAATTTCCCATTGTTGTGTATTCAGACTTGAATTCCACCTGCTTTAAGGCTGTGCAGTTGGCAAAGGCACTATTTCCTACAGTCTTAATGGTGTCAGGTAAAATAGCTTTTTTAACTGTTTTATTGCCATAAAAAGCCTTTTCGGAAATTTTTACAACAGGCTTACTTCCAATGTAGTCAGGCACAATGAGGGTTTCCTCATCGCCACTATAACTTACAATACTTAGTCCTGTACCACTATGCTCTGTGTCAAACCCCTGTGGAGTAGCCACACAAAGTCCTGTAAAATATAAAAACATAACAGCAAGGGTAATAAGGCAAAGTGCTACTGCACCACCTACCGTCAGCCTTACTATACTTAACTTTTTGTTGTTATCCAATGAAATTTCTCCTTAGTTCATATACATTGATTTCATTCTAATTTTAACATCAATCAGTGCTAAGGTCAAGGAATATAACAGAAAGGAAAGCCAATAATAACAAAGAGGTGGCGTTATGTTCCTAACAACAGTTAATCAGATACTCATTCTCTTTGGATATATGGCTATTGGATTTGTGCTGAAAAGGTGCAGTCTTACGCCAGACAACACCCACACAGTAATAGCAAGGCTACTGAATCTTGTACTGATGCCTGCAACCATAATCAACACCTTTATGGACAAATGCACCATTGAGAACCTAAAAGCAAAGTGGACGCTGATTGTGTACTCCTCAATAATACTTGCTGTGTGTATTGTTGTTGGAATTTTACTAGGTAGGTTATTTTCAAAGGACAGCTACACAGAGAGGATATACCGTTATTCCCTTACTGTTGGGAACTTTGCCTTTATTGGAATAGCCTTTATTGAGGGACTGTTGCCAGATTTGCTTTTTGACTATCTGCTGTTTATTTTGCCAATGAATTTATACACATTTTCCCTTGGTGTTGCCTGGCTCATACCAAATGACAAGGGAACAAAAATCACTATTAAAAACTTTCTCAATCCCATTTGCATATCACTAATAATTGGTGCAATTCTTGGACTTACAAATGCTATGAGTTATCTCCCCAAAAGTCTTACTTTTCTACCCAGTATTATACAGGGAACAGCTAAAACTATGGCTCCAATGGCTATGATACTAACAGGCTTTGTTATAGGCTCATACCCTATTTTAAGTCAGCTGAAAAATCCTAAGGTTTACACCCTGGTGATACTGCGAATTGCAGTAATTCCTCTAATTATTGTGTTAGTGCTAAGGGCTGTAAATACTCCACAGGACATTGTAAATGTGGCTTTGTGTGCCAACGCAATGCCCTCTGGACTAAACACAGTGGTTATTCCTGCCTCCTATGGCAAGGACGCCAAATTAGGTGGCAGTATGGCACTTGTAAGTCAGCTAATGTGTATTGTCACCATTCCCATACTTTTCAGTATGTTTTTGGGGTGAAAATGATTACCTGTACCCTTTTGTAATTTAGCAAATTTATTTTTTAACTGCCTTTAATTTTTCTCAAGAGAAAAACAACCTATGGTAACAAAAAGTAAATCAACAAATGTTCTTACAAACAAATCTAATATATCAACACTAAATACTAATGGCATAAAGAAATTGAACAAAAGCAAATCCACACCGAATAATATTACTCCCACAATAATTACACGGTAGAAAAGATTTTTTGAAGTTACTTTAGTGTTTAGCCATTGTAAGATAAGTGACAGTACCAACCCAACAACAATGGACCATATTATTGATTCGATTTTATTGTTATGAAAATCTGAATATATATCAATTACACAGTACTGGATTATTCTTCCTATTACAAATGCCACCGTTATAGCTAAAACTGATTTTAACCTTATACTCAATACCGATTTATGTTCTTTACAAACCTTTTCACACAATAAAAAACCTGACAAAGCACCTAAAACTAACAGGGCAATGCTGTCAGCAATTGGATAGGTGAATTTATCTATAAAGGCAACATGAGGAAGTGGCTCTAAAAGATACACAACCCATATAAGGGAACAGGAAGCACCAAACTTTACTCCCCTTAACACCCTATTACCTGCTATTTTGTCTTTCACAAGTAAAAATAGAGAAGCAATAATTCCATAGGCAAAAATACCATATATTGTAAAAGCAAGTGGCATTGTGCCATTTTCCACAAAGAGGCTTGGTTTTAAAACTGTTTGAATGCCGACAGGAATAAGCATTTGTCCAACTATGCGAAATATAGTTGTTAATATGCCTATTATCAGAAGTTTCCCAAGAATTTTCAATGTATTTCTCATAATTTCTCCTATACCACTATTCGGTACACTTTACATAATCTAATAAGGGTTTAAGATAAGCTTTGTCAATCCAATCGCAATTATTCCCACCTGCACAAACCATAGCTTTCTGCCAAGGTTCATATGTTTTTGGATTTTGTTTTAACAATGCCTTATATAGTATTTTGCAGATGGTTCTATCCCTAAAAGTCATTTTATCCTGATTTAATGCTCCCCGACAATAAAAAATAGGAACATCCCTTAATTCCTTTTTAAAATTTCGTTCTCTTATTTGGTTAATAGCTGTTTCGTCGTAAGGTGAAGCTCCTACTGCAAAAACTGCAACTTTTTTATTATCAAACCTGCTAATATTCTTCTTTAAGAATTTCAATCCTGCAACATTGGAAGCATAAACACCACCACCTAAAATAATAGCATCATACTTTTCTAATTCCATAGAATTTGTCTTTTCAGTTTCTATAAAATCAAAACCTGTTTCTTCTGCAAGCCACTCCACATACCTCTTTGTTGCACCATATTTTGACTTGTATAAAATAATACCTTTGTTCATAAGATTAAACCTCCTTTAAATTGTCTTCCATTTGTATAATAGTTTGAATTGTAGTTTGCAACTGTTGTTTGGAAATTCCATTAAACATCTTTGTCATTGTATTTCTACTAATTTCATCGTTTCTTTGGCAAAATTCTCTGCAATATTCTGTAAGAACTATTCTCTGTTTTCTTCTATCTTGATTATCAACTGTAATATTAACAAAGCCTTTTTTCTCCAACTTTAGCAAAAGTTGTTTAACATTCTGATGAGAGCATCCCATTATCTCAGCAAGCTCCTTAACTGTTGGACTGATTTTACATAGATTTATGCATATAACAGCAAAGAATTGTTTCCAACTAATCTCTTTCATTGAATTATCCGCAACTACTTGAAAACGATTTTCAAATGCGCTTAGTAACCCAAGCAAAAAATATGATAATTCAATTCCTTCAAAATTTACTATGTCACTATTTAATACCTCTTTTATATTCACTATTTGCCTCCAAACATTAGATAATATATTACCTAATTAAGATAACATATTACCTATTTTTTGTCAAGAAAAAAGAACGGATTTCTCCGTTCTCTTTATATAACTACCTTCTTTTGAAAATTACAATTTCAGGATTTGAACAATTTTCTCCGTATTCTGCAACAAGAAGGAAAGCTTCATTGGCAACCAAGCCAAAGCATTTTATAATACTTCCGTCATTAAATTCACATTCCACTTGATTGGAAAGGTAGATGGCATTGTCATCAAGAAGCTTAGCTTTACTACCATTTGGCATAGGATAAGCAAGGTTAACATATGCACCGTTTATAGGGTGCAATTCCTTAATCTTAGGCATACCAGGAATATTCAAGGAATTAAAATCTTCAATAATTTCCGTTTTAAAATTTTCGTAATACTCTTTTCCACCTGATTTTATATAATTGTAAATAAAACACTCTTTTCCAAAGGGACAACCATTGGAATCTACACAACCCTTACAATGGTTGTTTCTACCATAACCACAATTTTCACAATTAGCACCACAAATAGATTTCATAAAACATTCCCCTTTAAAAAACAAAAAAGGGACTGCAACTGCAGTCCCTGAAAGTACCAATAAAGCTAATTACTTTATTTCTACTTCTGCGCCAGCTTCTTCGAGCTTTGCCTTTAGAGCTTCAGCGTCGTCCTTAGAAACAGCTTCCTTAAGTGTCTTTGGAGCTTCGTCAACGAGAGCCTTTGCTTCCTTTAGACCAAGACCTGTTGCTTCACGAACAACCTTGATAACGTTGATCTTCTTAGCACCAGCAGACTTAAGGATAACATCAAATTCTGTCTTTTCTTCAGCAGCAGCTTCGCCACCAGCAGCAGGACCTGCAACTGCAACTGCAGCAGCAGCAGATACACCAAATTCATCTTCTACAGCATGAACGAGATCAGAAAGTTCAAGAACTGTAAGAGTCTTTAATTCTTCAATAATAGCAGTAATCTTTTCACTAGCCATTTTATTTACCTCCAAAATGTTAAAATTATAATTTAGTTTAGTTTTGCAGAAAATTATTCTGCTGTTTCTTCTGCATGAGCTTCTGCCTCTTCAGCAGGCTCTGCGTTTTCCTTGTCAGCAAGAGCTGCTTCTACGCCACCCTTGTCAACAATAGCCTGTACACCTCTTGCGAAAGAAGCAATAGGTGCCTGGAATGCGCCAAGAACATTTGCAAGGAGAACTTCTCTTGTAGGAAGCTTTGCAAGGGCATCAATCTTGTCCATATCAATAACTTCACCATCAAGGAAACCACTCTTAATAGCAAACTCCTTGTTCTTCTTAGCATAATTGCTAAGAATTCTTGCTGCACCAGTGTAATCTGTTTCACTTGTTGCAAGAGCTGTTGTACCCTCGAGGACTTCTTCAAGACCATCAAGACCAACTTCCTTACAAGCTCTGCCTAGCATAGTGTTCTTTACAACTGTGTACTTAACGTCACATTCACGAAGCTCCTTACGAAGAGCTGTGTCATCAGCAACGTTAATACCCTTGTAGTTAACAACGATACCAGAAACAGAAGCCTTTAATCTTTCAGATAACTCTGCAACTAAAGCCTTTTTTGCTTCTAAAACCTTTGCACTTGGCAAGTCTGTCACCTCCGTATAGAATTTTTATACGCAGTTCAAAAGAAAAACCTATCCTCGGGTTGCGAGGATAGGCATAAAATTACAAGTAATTTTTGCTTTTTCCTCGGCAGGCGTCTTTGACTTATGCTTACGCACCTGCTGTCTTTAGAACAGCGCTATATATTAACTTTCGTTAATAACTAATTAGTTACCGTACTTTGATGTTGAAAGCTTAACACCAGGGCCCATTGTTGATGTTACAGCAACAGACTTAATGTACTGACCCTTTGCAGCAGCAGGCTTTGCCTTTACAACTGCATCCATAAGAGTTTCAAGGTTCTCAGAAAGCTTTTCTGTACCAAAGCTCTTCTTACCGATTGGGCAGTGGATGATGTTTGTCTTGTCAAGACGGTATTCAATCTTACCAGCCTTAGCTTCCTTAATTGCCTTAGCAATATCAGGAGTAACTGTGCCAGCCTTTGGGTTTGGCATTAAGCCACGAGGTCCGAGGATTCTACCAAGACGACCTACAAGACCCATACAGTCAGGAGTTGTGATAAGAACATCAAAGTCAAACCAGTTTTCCTGCTGAATCTTCTGTGTCATATCCTCAGCACCAACATAATCAGCGCCAGCTTCCTGTGCAATCTTTTCGTTGTCGCCCTTACAGATAGCAAGAATCTTAACATCCTTACCTGTACCGTTTGGAAGAACAATAGCACCACGAACCTGCTGATCAGCGTGTCTTGAGTCAACACCTAAACGAATGTGAAGTTCGATTGTTTCGTCAAACTTAGCCTTTGCTGTCTGAAGGCAGAGGTCAAGTCCTTCTTTTGTTTCATATAATTTAGTTTTGTCGATTAGCTTTTTGCTATCAACATAATTCTTACCATGTTTCATTTTAGCCTCCATAATTAGGTGGTAAACGGATTATCCTCCCACCCGGAATAATTATTCTTCTACTGTAACGCCCATACTTCTGCAAGTACCCTCGATCATACTCATAGCTGTTTCGAGAGTTGCAGCGTTAAGGTCAGGCATCTTCTGTTCAGCAATAGCCTTGACCTGTTCCTTCTTGATAGTACCAACCTTCTTCTTGTTAGGTTCGCCTGAACCACTCTGAAGATTGATTGCCTTCTTGATAAGAACTGCAGCAGGTGGAGTCTTTGTTACGAATGAGAAACTGTGGTCTGCATATACTGTAATAACAACAGGGATGATAAGACCAGCATCTTTCTGTGTTCTTTCGTTAAATTCTTTTGTAAATGCTACGATGTTTACACCGTGCTGACCAAGAGCAGGTCCAACAGGTGGTGCTGGTGTAGCCTTACCAGCTGGAATCTGAAGCTTAATGTAGCCGATTACCTTCTGTGCCATAATAATTTCCTCCTATTTTTGTGGTTAATAGTGGGCATTAGCCCTCCCACCGGGGACACAAAATCCCTCTTATATAATAGATAAACTAATTATATACTCAGTCTTCTGTATAAAGTTCAGCTTGACCAATTTCAAGCTCAACAGGAGTTTCCCTGCCAAACATTGACACGGTTACTCTTACATAGTCCTTTTCGATGTCCATTTCCTCAACAACACCAACAAAGTCCTCAAGTGGACCGTCGATAATCTTGACTTCATCGCCAACATTGTAGGAAACTTCCACAACTCGCTTTTCCACACCCATATTGTAAACCTCGGTGTCTGTTAGTGGAACAGGCTTACTTGATGGGCCGACAAAACCTGTACAACCTCTGATGTTGCGGACTACATACCAGGTTTCATCTGTGTAAACCATCTTAATGAAAACATAGCCAGGATAGAGCTTATGCTCTGTTTCCTTTTGCACGCCATCCTTTTCTTCAACAACAGTTTCTGTTGGAACCTTAACATCAAGAATCATATCCTGAAGTCCACGGTTTTCTACTGTTGTAATAAGGGTTGACATAACCTTGTTTTCATATCCTGAATAAGTATGAACAACATACCACTTTGCGTCTGGCATAATTAACCTTCTTTCTTAAAAGTTTATGCCTTAAGTATTGGCTAAATTCATAACGAGGTCGAGCAGAGCATATAGTCCTCTGTCAACACCAAAAATTACAAGACCACATACCAAAATGACTAAGACAACAATACCGAAGTTCTTAGTTGTCTGACGCCATGTTGGCCAAGCAATCTTTTTACATTCACCAATACACGCACGGAAGAAAGAGATGATTCTTGAAAAGATACTTTTTTTCTTTTTGTTAGGGTTCTTTACTTTAGAATCCTTGCTTACTTTAGAAACATTCTTTTCAGCCATTTCTTACTCCTCCGTATTACTTTGTTTCCTTGTGCAGAGTATGCTTTTTGCAGAATCTGCAGTACTTGTTCATTTCAAGTCTGTCAGGATCGTTTTTCTTGTTTTTCATTGTGTTGTAATTACGCTGTTTGCACTCTGTGCAGGCCATTGTTACTTTTACTCTCATAACGGCACCTCCCGATTATTCTTATTCTTAGAATAATATAGCCTCCCTCTTTGGGGCACAAAAAATAAAACCCCTATACGAGGTAATATTGATTATATCACAAGTGTGTCAATCCGTCAACTGTTTTCGTAAAACTTTTTTAATCTTTTATGTTTTTGACGGATTGTCACCTTTTTTATTGCTTTTTCTTACTGATTTAGTGTATCAGCCACAAAGGAACGCTTATTCTTCTTTGGCTTTTCAGGCTTTACTGTCTTACCCTTGTACTTTCTTGCACCCTTTGAGTACTTTTGTAAATCCTCACCGAAATGCTGATAGAGCTTTTCGTAGTCCTCATCGCTAAGTGAATTTAGGATTACGATATTGATAATGGAACGGGTATCAAGGTCGCCGTTACCATACTGACGGTCAAGAAGTCCTGCCATTTTTTCAATTTCCTTTTTGTTTGCAGTTTTCATAAAGGACTGAATTCTTGGTACAATGTTTTTCTTTGTAAAGGATACACCACGAATTGGATAGTAAGCAGAAGCCTCTGCCTTAATCTCAGCCTTTAGCTCAGGGAAGAAGGTTACAAAACGCTTTGCAAGGAACTCAGGGTCTGCACTTCCTTCATCCTTATTTTTCTTTTTCTTCTTAGCCTGTTGTACCTTTTTAACCTGAGTTGATGCTGTGAGAAGCTCTGAAAAGTCCTTACCAATGGACTCTGCATCCTTCATTGTGTCACTTTCAGGGTCAAATAGCCATGTTGCAAGGTTTTTCCAATCGTTATCCGGACCTTCATCTGTCATACCACAGGAGCGAAGCATAAGGTGGTTGTTTTCTCCCTTATGAATAACGGAATATGCAACTGTGCCGTTTGAGAAAAGGGCAACCTTTTCGTCATCCTTATCAGAGGCAACATTCAGCTTTGTAAAGCCCTGCTGAGAAAGGGACTTTTCTACTTTATCTACGATACCATCAAAGGCTTTATTAAGTATATTTTCTGCCATGGTGATCATCCTTTCAATATTATTTCAATACTGTTCTTTCAATTATACCCTTTATATATAAATTTGTCAAAGGTTTTATATTCAACTACAAAAAGCAAAACTTATTAAATATACCCTTGAATTATTGATAAATTTTATATATAATAGAAAATGTATAATTATTCTTTGAAAAGGACTATTGATTTATGAGCAGAACAAAAGTACAAAAACCTGCTGAAATCAAGGTTGCGCCAAATTTGAGAAGCAGAAACATCGTGGAAACCATATGTTCCTACGGAATTACAATTCTCTCATTTATTGTCTTTGGCTTTATTGCCGTTATGACCTTCCTTGAAACCAGCGTAATTGACCCAGCCAACTTTGGTGGCGAACACATCCTTTTTAACAAGGATGATATTGCGATGAACATTTTTCTTGTAGGTTCGTTTTTCCTTATTGCCTACGGACTAAGTAAATTCGGAAATGTATTTTTAAAGGTAAACGACTTTTTCCTTATAGCAGGACTTGTAGTCTATACTGTTACCTTTGGATTTATATGGATATTTATGACCCAGTCAATTCCTTCTGCCGATTCAGGCACTGTTTATAACACTGCTGTACAGGTGGTAAACGGAGATTTTTCTTCTTTCCACAGTAGCAACAATGATTTTTACAACAACATCAGCTACTATCAGATTTATCCTTTCCAGCTTGGCTTTGTATTCATCAGCGAGATTGTATATTCAATTTTCGGTACAGAAACAGCGATGCCTATGCAGGTATTTAATGTTCTTGCTCTTGCAGCAATGTATGCTGGTCTGTTGCTTATTAGCAAAAAGCTATTTAACAAAAAGGCAGTTACCTTTATAACAACCTTTATGCTTGCAGGATGTATTCAGCCAATATTCTTCTGTTCCTTTACATATGGTAACATTATTGGTTTATCCTCTGCTGTATGGGCAATTTACTTTATAATCTGCTTTATGCAGAGCAAGGAGAAAAAAGCTCCCCTTATGCTTATTCCGGCAGCACTTCTTATTACTTTCTCCGTAATTGCAAAGTACAACAATATGATTTGGCTACTTGCTATTGCCATAGGTATGGTTATCTATGTTATAAGAGAAAAGAAGTGGATTCACCTTGCAAGTACTGCTTTGATTGTTCTTATTGCAGTAGGTGGCTTTAACCTTGTAATTATCAGTTATGAAAGCAGAAGTGGAGTTGAACTTGCTGACGGTGTTAGCCAAACACTATATCTTCGTGACGGTATCAGCGAATCAAATATGGCTCCTGGCTGGTACAACGACAAGGGTAAATCCGACTACATCGAATCAAACTGCAACAATGAGGTAGCCAATGAAAAGGCTAAGGCTGACATTGACGCAAGACTTGAAAAGTTCAGCAACGATACACCATATAGAAACAAGTTCTTCCGTGAGAAAATTCTTTCCCAGTGGAATGAGCCTTCCTATGAGTGCCTTTGGGTAAGTCAGGTTAAGACTCACTACAACGGCGAGGTTGAAAACGACACACTACTTTACAGCATTTACAACGGAAATTGGAACAAGTTCCTTTACGATTACTTTGACTACTTTGCAACGATTTCCTTTATTCTCTTTACAGTTGCAATGGTATCCCTAATCAAGAGAAAATGCAGTGCAGAAATGATTATTCTTCTGACAGGACTTATGGGTGGTTTCCTCTATCATCTACTGTTTGAGGGCAAAAGCCAGTACATCCTTACTTACTTTATTATAGTTGTGTTCTTTGCGTCCTACGGACTATATGTTTGTGTAAGACCAAGGAGCTTTAAGGAAAGTAAAAGTAAAATCGGCACTCTGTTCAACAAAGGAATAGAAAAGGTTGAGAGCCTTACAAGATAACAAAAAGCAATCCCTCCTGTTAAACAGGAGGGATTTTTTTTGCAAAAAAATAGCCCCCAAAATGGGGGTATTTCTTATGAATTAGTCGATTTCAACTGAAATTCTTTCATTGTTACGGATAGCTGCAGAACGAGCTACTGTACGGATAGCCTTGGCAATTCTGCCCTGCTTACCGATAATTCTACCCATATCATTTTCAGCAACATGGATATGATATACAGTAATGCCCTCCTCATTTACCTCGTCCTGAGTAACAGAAACCATTTCTGGCTGTTCTACAAGGCCCTTGGCAATGACTGTGAGTAATTCCTTCATTAGAGAATACCCTCCTTCTTAAACAATGCCTTAACTGTATCAGTTGGCTGTGCACCCTTTGCCATCCATTCCTTAACAGCGTCAGCGTCAACAGTTACTGTTGATGGCTGTGTAAGTGGATTGTATGTGCCGATTTCCTGAATGAAACGACCATCTCTTGGATATCTTGAATCTGCTACTACGATTCTGTAGAAAGGAGATTTCTTAGCACCCATTCTTCTTAGTCTAATCTTTACCATTATCTTTCACCTCCACAATTAAATATATATATTACCATTTAAAATGGAATATAACTAATTACTGAAAGGGGAATCCTCCCCCACCTGTTGGCATATTGCCACCACTAAAGTCGCCATAATCTGCCATATTTGGCATACCACGGAACATAGCTTTTCTCTTGCCTTTTTTACCCTTGCCTGTAAACTGCTTCATCATCTTCTGCATCTGCTCAAGCTGTTTTAGAAGTCTGTTAACCTCCTCAACCTTTCTGCCTGAACCTGCTGCAATTCTCTTTTTGCGACTTGCATTTATAAGGCTTGGCTTTTCTCTTTCGGCAGGTGTCATTGAGAGAATAATCGCCTGACACCAATCAATCTGTCTATCGTCAATATCTGCGTTTTCAACCTGTTTTCCAAGTCCAGGAATCTTGCTTAAAATACCCTTTAGTGGACCCATCTTCTTAATCTGCTCAAACTGTTGGAGCAAATCATTAAAGTCCATTTTGTTCTGGAGCATCTTCTTTGCAACTTCCTCAGCCTGTTTTTCATCAAGCTTTGCCTCAACATCTTCAATCAATGTGAGAACATCACCCATACCAAGGATTCTGCTTGCCATTCTGTCAGGGTGGAAAACTTCCAAATCTTCAAGCTTTTCACCAGTACCTGAGAACTTAATAGGTTTACCTGTAACCTCCTTAACTGAAAGGGCTGCACCACCTCTGGTATCACCGTCCAGCTTTGTAAGGATTACACCTGAAATTTCAAGCAAATCATTAAATGATTTTGCCACATTAACTGCATCCTGACCTGTCATTGAGTCAATAACAAGGAGAATTTCATCAGGGGAAACTGCCTCTTTCACTTCCTTAAGCTCACCCATAAGAGCTTCGTCAATATGAAGTCGGCCGGCTGTATCAAGGATAACAACATCGTTGCCATAGTCCTTTGCGTGCTTTATAGCTTCCTTGGCAATTTTCACAGGATTTGTCTTGCCCATTTCAAAAACAGGAGCACCAGCCTTTTCACCTACAACCTTAAGCTGGTCAATGGCTGCCGGTCTGTAAATATCACAGGCAACAAGGAGAGGGCGTCTGCCCTGCTTTTTCAGCATAACAGCAAGTTTACCACTATGTGTTGTCTTACCACTACCCTGTAAACCACACATCATAATAACTGTTGGTGGCTTTGAGGCAAACTTAATATTCTCACTCTCACCACCCATAAGAGCAGTAAGCTCCTCATTAACAATTTTAATAACCATTTGAGCAGGAGTAAGGCTCTCCATAACATCCTGTCCAACTGCTCTTTCGGTAACCTTATTTGTAAAGCTCTTTGCAACCTTATAGTTTACATCAGCCTCAAGAAGTGCCAGTCGCACCTCACGCATTGCTTCTTTAACATCAGCCTCACTTAGCTTACCCTTGCCCTTTAGCTTTCTAAAGGCATTACTAAGCTTTTCTGAAAGTCCTTCAAATGCCACTATAGTTACCTCCTATCTCTATACTTCTTCAATCATTTTATCAACCAGTGCAGTCATATGGGAAATTTCCTCATAAAATTCATTCTTCTGCACATTACTATCCATATGGGATTTTGCATTAATGAGCATTTCTTTTAGCTTTTCAAGTCCCTCCTGGGTTTTAATAAATCTTTTATAAAGTCCAAGCTTTTCTTCAAAGCTATATAAATTCTGCTCTGCTCTTTTGATTAAATCCCTGACGCCCTGTCTTGTAATTCCCATATCAAGGGCAATTTCAGAAAGTGAAAGGTCATCATTGTAGTACATTTCTGTTGCTGTCCTTACCTTTTCTGTAAGTAGTTCTCCGTAAAAATCAAGGAGAAGTGACAGCTCCATATTTTTTTCCATTTTCTTCAACCTTCCGGTGTAAAGTTTTTTTCTTTACAGCACTGATATTATACTATATATATTTTATTATGTCAACCGTTTAATTTATATTTTCTTGCATTTTTAAAAAGGATATAACGTCCTTTATTTTATGCAAACTATACAACAGAAAGCCAACACATTTTAGCATATTCAACAAAATTTTAGAAATTACTAAATTTTTAGTGAAAAGCACTAAAAATTGTGATATAATTTTGTGGTACAAAACAATTGGAGGATTATTTTGGAACAAATAATCAGTATTGACAGAATGGAACACGCAGTTGCTCTTTTCGGTAGCTTTGATGAAAACATTAAAATGATTGAAAACGAGTACAATGTCCGTGTTGTAGGTAGGGACAGCGAGCTGAAAATCAGTGGTGAAGCTGAAAGCGTCAGCAAGGCTGTCAAGGTAATAGACAATCTTCTTGGTTTTATTAACAAAGGGGAAAATCTTAGCGAACAAAACATTCGCTACTGTATGAGCCTTGTTAATGAGGGCAGTGAAGACAAAATACAACAGCTTTCAACAGACTGCATCTGCATTACAAGTAAGGGTAAGCCTGTTAAGCCAAAGACTTTGGGGCAGAAAAGGTATTGTAAAAGTATTGCAAAAAACACCATTACAATTGGTGTTGGACCTGCCGGTACAGGCAAAACCTATCTGGCTGTAGCTATGGCTGTAACAGCCTTTAGAGCAAAGCAGGTTAACAGAATTATTTTAACTCGTCCTGCTGTTGAGGCCGGAGAAAAGCTTGGTTTCCTTCCTGGAGATTTACAGAGCAAGGTTGACCCATATTTAAGGCCTCTGTATGACGCTCTCTTTGATATGTTAGGGGCAGAAACCTACCACAAGTATGTGGAGCGTGGCAACATTGAAGTAGCACCCCTTGCATATATGCGAGGAAGAACCCTTGACGATAGCTTTATTATTCTTGATGAGGCGCAAAACACCACAAGAGAACAGATGAAGATGTTTCTCACAAGGCTTGGCTTTAATTCAAAAATGGTTATTACAGGTGACATAACTCAAATTGACCTACCAGGTGGAGCTAAAAGTGGACTAAAGGACTGTATCAAAGTTCTAAGGGATGTTGAGGATATAGAAAATATTACATTTAATGAAAAAGATGTTGTAAGGCATCATCTTGTACAGGATATTATTAAGGCATATGCCAGAAATGAGGAGCGAAGTAAAAATGACAGAAAATAAAATCAGGGTAATTATTACTAACAAACAGAAAGCAGTAAAAATACCAACAGGTCTCCGTATGCTGGTTAGAAGAACCTGCAACGCTGTACTAAGGCTTGAGGAATTCAAGGGTTCTGCTGAGATTAGCGTAACATTTGTTGACAATGCTGAAATCAAGGAGCTTAACACTCAGTACAGAAATAAAAATACAGAAACCGATGTTCTCTCTTTCCCAATGGGAGAAAATGGTATTTGGGACAAGAACCCTGAAACAGGGGCATTTGTCCTTGGAGATGTTGTAATCTCAATGGAAAAGGCTGTTGAACAGGCTGATATTTATGGCCACACCCTACAGAGAGAGGTTGGTTATCTAACAGCCCACAGCGTTCTTCATCTTCTTGGCTATGACCATATAGAGCCTATGGATAGGGTTCGTATGAGAGAGAAGGAAGAGCTTGTTATGGAACAGCTTGGCTTACCTGCAAGTATCAGCTACATACCTGAGGAGTAAAAAACACAGCCACTTGGGAAATCCAGGTGGCGTTTTTATAGGAGAAACTTATGAATATGAAAGATAAATCTGCCTTTATTGCCATTATCGGCAGACCTAATGTAGGAAAAAGCTCAATACTAAACAAATTACTTGGACAAAAGGTGGCTATTGTTTCCTCAAAACCACAAACCACAAGAACAAGAATTATGGGTGTGCTGACAGAGGAAATTGACCAGCTTGTTTTTCTTGACACACCTGGTATGCACAAACCAAAAAACTCCCTTGGGGATTATATGGTAAAGTCCATTAACGAAAGCGTTGCAGGTGTGGACGCCTGTCTTCTGGTAACAGAGGCAGGACAGGAAATTCGTGAAAACGAGATTATGCTCATTGAAAAGGTGAAGAAAATGGGACTTCCTTGTGTTCTTGCTATTAACAAGATTGACACAGTACAGGACAAGGAGGCAATTCTTCCTCAGATAATAAAATATTCCTCAATGTACGACTTCAGTGCCATTGTTCCTGTATCAGCAGAAACAGGTAGTAAGTTAGATGAGCTTAAGGAGGAACTGAAAAAGTTTACTGAGGAGGGGGGTCACTTCTTCCCTGATGATACTCTGACAGACCAACCAGAAAAGGTGCTTGCAGGGGAGATGATTAGGGAGAAAATTCTCCGTCTTACTCAAAAGGAAATTCCTCACGGAACAGCAGTTGTTATTGAGAGAATGAAAATGCGTGAGGACAAAAACCTTATGGATATTGATGCCACAATCTACTGCGAAAGAGAAAGTCACAAGGGAATACTCATTGGTAAAAAAGGAGAAATGCTGAAAAAAATCTCCACCTACAGCAGACAGGATATGGAAAACTTTTTTAACTGCAAGGTGAATCTGAAAACCTGGATAAAGGTTAAGGAGGACTGGAGAAACAAGGAAAATCTTATGCGTAGCTTTGGCTTTGACAGTAACGACTTCCAATAAACCAAACCATAAATTACTAACCATAATGATGTGTCACCGTATAATACTAATATAGGGTGATGCTTTATGAATGAAACTGATGCTTGGAACTACTTTTTACAGTCAGGTCGTGTCAACGATTACTTGACCTATCTTTCTGTGCAAAAGGCAAAAAACGCAGGTAAGGAGCTTGAAGAACCTGATGAATACTCTGACAGAGGGACTGATACTGAAAGAACAGAATATAGGTGAGCGTGACAAGCTGATTACTGCCCTTACAGTTGACAAAGGACTTGTTCGTGGCTTTGCAAAGGGCGCAAAGAACATTAAAAGTCAGAACTGTGCCGGTACTCAACTTTTTGCCTACTCCCGACTTTGCTTAATCGACAGCAAGGTTCGGGATACATACACCATTACAGAGGCTAAAACCAAGGAAATGTTCTACGGTCTTAGGAATAATATAGAGGCTCTGTGTCTTGCTCAATATTTTTCAGAACTACTTATGAGCCTGTTAATGGAGGGAGAAAAAAACAAAGATGCCCTTTCCCTAATGCTAAACTCCCTTTATCTCCTGTCAACCGAAAAAAGGAGTCCAAAATTAGTGAAGCCCTGCTTTGAAATGAGGCTACTTTCAATTTGTGGCTATATGCCCGACCTTACAATGTGCAGTGAATGTGGGGAATATGACAGAGAAGCCTTTTTCTTCGTTCCTGAAAATGGGACTCTACACTGCACCAACTGTAGTAACGAGGAAAGCCTCCCTTTTTCTATAAAGCTAAGTCGTGGGGCAACTACTGCATTACGACATACAATTTACGCAGAAGATAAAAAACTGTTTTCCTTCTCCCTTAGTGACGAGGGACTTGACGCCCTTAATAGGGCAACAGAGGAATATGTTTCGGCACAGACGGAAAAGCACTACAAAACCCTTGATTTTTACAAGGCTATGACAATATAAGCAACAAACTACAATATAAATGAATTGAGAAAACTATGAACAGACATTTTAAAGCACTTGAATTTGATAAAATACTGGAACTTTTAAGCAAGGAATGTACATTCCCTGATGCAAAGGAAAAATCCCTTTCTCTTACTCCTGTATTTACCAAGGAAGAAGCTGAAAGGCTAATGAGAGAAACAGACGATGCTTTTTGCCTTATTGGTAAGTTCGGTACACCAAGCTTTGGTTCACTAAGGAATGTAAGCCAAAGCCTACGGAGAGCCCAGGCAGGAGCAGGACTAACTCCTCTTGAATTACTTAGAATTGCAGAGGTTCTAAGGGTTATTCGTTCTCTAAAACAATGGAGAAACAATGGCGATGACAGAAAGTCAAGCCTTGATAAATACTTTAATTCCCTTGTACCCAACAAATTTCTTGAAGAAAAAATCACCAATGCAATTCTTGCAGAGGATGAAATTTCTGACAAGGCAAGTCCAGCTCTTTCCGACATAAGAAGAAAAATCAGAACAGCCTCCTCAAAGGCAAGGGAAACTCTGGATAAAATCGTCAGAAGCTCCACATTTTCAAAGTACCTACAGGACAAGGTTATTACTCAGCGTGACGGCCGATTTGTTGTTCCTGTTAAGGCAGAATGTCGAGGTAACATTCCAGGCCTTATACACGACACCTCTGGAAGTGGCCAGACGGTATTCATTGAACCAATGGGCGTGGTACAGGCAAACAATGACATTCGTATGCTGAGAAATAAGGAAAGGGAAGAAATTGACAGGATTTTGCTGGAGCTTTCCTCTATGGCAGGGGACTGCGCCGATGTTATTATTGGCTGTTATGAAAATCTGATTGACCTAAATATTGTTTTTGCAAAGGGTAATCTTGCCTACAATATGAAGGCAACTGCACCTATTATCAATGATGTAGGATATATAAATCTAAAAAAAGCCCGTCATCCCCTTATTGACAAGGACAAGGTTGTACCTGTTGATATTACCCTTGGCAAGGATTTTTCAACTCTTGTTATTACAGGACCAAACACAGGTGGTAAGACGGTTTCCCTAAAAACCACAGGACTTCTTACCCTTATGGCTATGACAGGGTTAATGATTCCTTGTAGTGACGAAAGTGAAATTTCTGTATTCAAGAAAATTCTGGTGGATATTGGTGACGAGCAGAGCATTGAGCAGAGCTTATCAACCTTTTCTGCCCATATGACAAATATTATTGAAATACTTAAACTTGCATCTCGTTTTTCTCTGGTGCTAATAGACGAGCTTGGTGCAGGAACCGACCCTGTTGAGGGTGCAGCCCTTGCAGTGGCTATTCTCCAAAAGCTAAAATCCAAAGGGGCAAAAATTCAATGTACAACCCACTATGCCGAGCTAAAGGAATTTGCCATTACAACAGAGGGTGTTGAAAACGGTTGCTGTGAATTTGATGTACAAACTCTCCGTCCAACCTATAAGCTACTCATTGGTATTCCAGGCAAAAGTAATGCCTTTGCAATTAGCAAAAGGTTGGGACTATCTGATGATATAATAAGCGATGCTCAAAATCTTGTAAGCAGTGAAAGCAGGAGATTTGAGGACACTATAGAACACCTTGAGGAACAAAGGCAGGTCCTTGAAAAAAGGCTGAAGGAAGCCAACGACACCAAGGCTCTTGCTGGCAGACAAAGGGAGAAGGCAAACTCCATTATTGAAAAGGCAAAGAAAGAAGCCGAAAGGGAAATTGAGAAGGCTCAACAGGAGGCTGAGCGTATTAGTCGCAAGACCAAGGCACAGGCTCAGAGCATTCTTGACAGACTGGAAAACCTTGAAAAACAGCAAAAGTTGGAGGCTGAGGACAAGGCAAAATTAAGAAAAAGTATTCAGGATATGGAGAATCTTGCCGACCCTGTTAAGGAAAAGAAGAAGGAAAAATACACACCTCCAAGACCATTTAAGGTTGGTGACAGTGTGCTTATCTTTGATATTGACAAGAACGCAGAGATTCTTAGCATTAACGAAAAGGAAGGTACTGCACAGGTACAGGCAGGTATTATTAAGACAAGAGTAAAGCTTTCTAACCTTCGTCTTAACAAGGAAAAGCCAAAGACCACCCTTAACAACAAAGGCAGAAGAACCACTCCAACAAGGCTTGAGAGAAAGGCATCAACGGAGATTGATGTAAGAGGTGAAACAGCCATTGATGCAATTATGGCTGTAGATTCAGCCATTGACTCTGCCCTATTGATGAATCTAAACATACTAACAATTATTCACGGCAAAGGCACAGGCGTACTGAGAACTGAAATTCAGAAATTTCTGAAATCCCATAAGAATGTAAAGTCCTTCCGACTTGGAACTTATGGCGAGGGAGATGCAGGTGTTACAATTTGTGAGCTGAAATAAAAATAGGCTGTAAGGAATGATTTACACTTCATTCCTTACAGCCTTTTTGTATAGTTTTATATTCTTATTCCACACTAAAATGTGCTACAGGAATTGAAAATGCCACATTATTTGCGTGGTCACCAATTCTTTCAAGATTAGCCAACATATCAAGGAAGATTGTACCGTTCTCTGCTGTACAGCAACCTTTGTTCATTCTCACAATATGGTTGCCTTTGAACTTTAGAGCAAGATTGTCAACCTGACTTTCCGTTTCCGTTATTCTACAGGCTATCTCTTGATTTGTTTCTTGAGAATTGAAAAGCTTAAAGCCATTATCAAGTAGTGATGTAACAAGAGCATCCATACGCTTTAGCTCCTCAATAGCAGTTTCTGAAAATTCGATTTTCCCCTCAATCATTGTTCGCACATTATCGGTAATATTCTCTGCGTGGTCGCTGATTCGCTCAAAATCCTGAATGGCAGAGTACATCGCACCCATAATTTTTCTATCCCTATCAAGAATATCAAGACCATTGATTTTAACAATATATCTTGTAATCTCGTGAGTTAAAAAGTCAACTACCTTTTCATTTTTCTCCAACTTCTCAACATAGGCCATATCCCTTGTGAAAAATGCCTTAATTGCATAGTCATAGCTTTTTCTTGCAAGAGTTGAAAGTCGCTCACATTCCTTTTCAACTGAATGTACAGCCATTGGTGGAGTTGTGAGAATACGGTTATCAAGATAAACAGTACCCATCTTCTCCTTTTCTTCCTCAAGGTCAGGAAGAATAAGCTTTGTAATTTTTATAATAAGGTTGGAGCAAGGAAGTAGGATTACTGTAATTGCTATGTTAAAGATAATGTGGGCTGCTGAAATTTGTGCTGCCACGCCCACAGTTTCTGACGGTAGGAAGTACTCAATAGCCTCTGTAAAGGGCAAGAATATTGTTACAACTGTCATTATCACTGCACCAAAACAGCTAATCAGCAAATTTGAAAGTGCAATCTGCTTTGCTGTTCGGTTTGCTCCAAGGGATGAAAGTATAGCTGCTGAACAAGCACCAACATTAAAGCCAAACACCACATATACAGCTTGATTCAGGTCTGTAATAACACCTGCCGTAGCAAGAGCCATAAGGATACCAACAGAGGCTGATGAGCTTTGAATAATACCGGTAAACACAATACCAACCAAAAGACCAAGCAGTGGGAAACCAAGCTTGTCGGCAATACTTAGGAAGGCCTCGCTTTCACCCATCCACTTTAGATTTTGGCTCATAAGTGAAAGTCCAAGGAACAGCATACCAAATCCTGCTGAAATTTGTCCGTAGTAACGGTAGTTATTCTTCTTAACAAAGGTTATTACTGCTGCACCAATAAAAATAAAGATTGGCACAAATGCCTTGATGTCAATGGCAAGTAATAGGGATGTTACCGTAGTACCGATTTTAGCACCAAAAAGAACACCAATAGCCTGAGCAAATTCCATCAGTCCTGCATTGGCAAAGCCAACTACCATTGCATCTGTTGCAGACGAGCTTTGTATAACACCTGTTACAAGCACACCCACCAGCATAGCAATAAATTTGTTACTTGTAATCTTTTCAAGAAGATTACGGAGCTTATTACCGGCAGCAAGCTCAAGTCCCTCACCCATATTTTTCATACCAATAAGGAAAAGACCAAGTCCACCTAAAGCCATAATAACATTTAACACATTTTCATAAGTCATTTTTAGTTACCCCCAATTTCGGGAATGAAAATTAGCATAGGCAAATCCCAAATTCGCCTATGCTAATTTTAGCTTATAAAATTGTCAATAAAGTTCTTTAAAGGAATATATTGTCAAATGTTAAATAAATTTATAATTTAGATAAAATCTATGTTAAATTTTGTCTTAATTTGATGAATAATCAACCTATAAATTCCTTTGGCTTTACATAAACTGTTTTGTTTTTCACATAAATCACCATACCAGGCTTTGCTCCACTTGGTTTGCTAACATTTTTAACCAAAGTGTAATCAACCGGTACTTGTGCGCTGTCCTTGGCTTTACTATTGTAGGCAGCAAGGGAGGCAGCCTCCATAATGGCTGTATCTGTTATTTCCCTATTGTCGCTGACAATAATAACATGAGAACCTGGAATATCCTTTGTATGTAGCCACATATCATAATTCCTTGCAGTTTTCAGAGTTAGCTTATCATTTTGTCTATTGTTTCTGCCAACAAAAATTGTAAAGCCGTCAGAGGACTTAAACTCCTTTGGTGGCAACAGCTTTGGCTGTTTTCTGTTATTCTTCTTACTCTTGTCCTTTGCATAGCCCTGTTCCACAAGTTCCTGACGAATTTCTGAAAGCTCCCTTTCGCTTTCGCATCTAAACAGACTCTCCTGTACGGCAGTAATGTACACAAGTTCCTCTTTGGCCTTTTTAATTTGAACTGTCAGCATTTCTTCCCTTGTTTTTGCCCTGCGATAATCCTTGTAGTACTTCTGAACATTCTGACTTGGATTAAGAGTTGGACTTAGCTTTATTTTCACCTTTTCATTGTTATTGTAATAGTCCTCAACTTCAATAAAGCTCTGTCCTCTTGTCATTTTGTAGATATTTGCCTGTAGCAAGTCACCTGTTTTTCTCAGCTTATCTCTGTCAAGGCTTTCCATAAGCTCCTTTTCCTGAACAGCAATTTTCCTTGTTAGCTTATCCATAGTATTAGAGCATAGCCTTAACAAATCTTGACTTTTTACCTTCATTCTTTCTGCCTTATCCCTCTCATAATAGAAGGAATCAAGCATTTCAGAAAAGCTCAAAAACCTTTTTTTACTTGCCATTTCCCCATACTGCATAATATCCATAAAGGCAATATCAAAGGGTTTACCCTCCGAATTTATCAGCATTGTTGGGGCAAAGCGTTTTTCCTCAATATCCGACTTTAGCTTATCCACTCTTTCAATTAGTTTAACCTTATCAAGAATAGTTAGCTCCCTATTACTATGAACCCCTGTTTTGTATTCAAGCTCCCTTGTAATTATAGGAGAAAAGCCCTGCATTGCAGACAGCAAAGCCTTTGAAAGAGCCATTTCGGCAGGAGTTGAAAGTGCCTTATCCACAATTTCCTTGCCTGTGACGCTTAGTATTGACAGCTTGTCCTGTTGTGGTGGTAGGTCGTACTTAATATTAGGCAGAACAAGTCGCTGACTGCTCATTGTAAAGTCAACTCTCTTTAAAGCGTCCACAATATTGTTATGTTCATCAATCAAAATAATATTGCTGTACTTACCCATTATTTCCACACATAAGGTAAGCTTTACCACATCTCCAAGCTCATTTATTGCAGTAAAATCAAGGAACAATATTCTTTCAAGACCAGGCTGGCGAACCTCAATTAGCTTTGCGCCACCAAGTCTTTTTCTCAGTAGCATACAAAGCATAGGTGGTGTTGCCGGATTTTCAGGAGCCTGCTGTGTAAAGCACACCCTTGGGGAGTTTGCCCTTGTAGATAAAAGCAGTTTTTTGTTCCCATTTTTTGTACGCAGAGCAATTACAAGCTCATCCTTATTAGGTTGATGAATTTGGCTTACCCTTGCATCCTCTGCAACTTCTCTTATTTCTTCCTTTATAAAATGTAATGTTACACCATCAAATGCCATTTTGACACCTCAAATTACTTGTGATATTTTCCATTTGTGCTAATCTGAAAACCTCTGTAAATCTGCTCTGCCACCATCACCCTTGCCATTTGGTGAGGGAAGGTCATCTTCCCCATTGACAGCTTGTAGGAGGAAATTTTCTTCACCTCATCAGAAAGTCCCCAGCTACCACCGATTACAAAATTAAGAGTACTTTTGCCCTGTAATTTTACATCCTCCATAAGGTCAGACAAAGCCTCTGAGGAAATATTCTTCCCTTCAATGCACATTGAAATTGTGTAATCGTTCTGTTTGATTTTTCCTAAAATCATTTTTCCTTCTTCCTGCAAAATATGGTTGATTTCCTTTTCCTTAGGCTCACCATTTGTTTTACATTCAGGAAGCTCTACAATACTGAATTTGCAAAAGGCAGATAATCTTTTGCTGTATTCCTTTAAAGCATCTACCCAATACTTTTCCTTTAATTTTCCAACACAGATAACATTAACAGTCAGCATTAGTAAAACACAACCTTTCCGTTATATTCTGTTGGAGCTACATCAAGTGTATAGTCAAAATTCTGTCGAAAACCCCTGTGAGTAAGTAGCATAGTACTTTCGTTAAAGGCAACAGAGGGTCTGTTATTCTCCTGACTAAGATGACCAAGGAGTATCCTTGTAGTTCCGTTTTTGATAATTTCAGGCAATTCCTCTGCACAGGCAAGGTTGGAAAGATGCCCCTTGTCAGATAGTATCCTCTGTTTGAGATAGTATGGATACATACCTGTTTTCAGCATATTTATATCGTGGTTACTTTCAAGCACAAGGGCATTAACACCATAAAAGGCATTACGCAACTCATCAGTCATAACACCAAGGTCAGTTGCAATCATAGCCTTGCGATTATCTGCTGTTGTAACTTTGTAACAGCAGGGTTCGCTACTGTCGTGACTTGTATGGAACATCTCCACAAGCATATCACCAATGGAAACTGACCCCTTAATAATATTCGCATCTGCTGATGCCTCAAGGTTGTTCCCTCTAATAAGAGCCTCCATTGTACCCTCTGTGGCAAAGACCTTCATTCCCGTTTTTTTCACAAGGACTCTAAGTCCTGAACAATGGTCACTATGTTCGTGAGTAATGAATACTCCTCCTATTTTATTAACATCAATATTGTTATTTTCAAGGGCAGTCATAATCTGCTTACAGCTTCTTCCTGCGTCAATAAGCACTCCACCACCTGCTGAACCTATGTAATAACTGTTGCCCTTACTTCCACTAAAAAGTGGTATCAATTTTGCCATAGCTATACCTCAAAAAAATAAGGGGTACAGATGTACCCCAAAATAATCTAAAACAGATAATCCTATTATACTGACTCTGCCAATTCTCCCTCAGGGTCATATACCTTCTTAATATCAGCTCCAAGCTGACTGAACTTTTCAACAACTTCTTCATATCCTCTTTCGATATACTGAATATTGCTGATAACTGATGTTCCCTTTGCTGTTAAGGCTGCAATTATCATTGCAGCACCGGCACGAAGGTCAGTAGCCTTTACAGGAGCAGCCTTTAGTGGTGTACCACCCTCAATAATTGCAAGTCTGCCCTCTACAGAAATTTTCGCATTCATTCTCTGTAATTCGCTAATGTACTGATAACGGTTATCCCAGACATTTTCATTGATAATACTTGTACCGGAGCAGGTTGCAAGCATTGCAACAAACTGTGGCTGACAGTCAGTTGGGAAACCTGGATGTGGCATAGTCTTAATGTTACAACGGGTAAGGTTCCTATCCCTTGCATCAACTCTTACTGCCTCATCATATTCCTCAACAGTACATCCGATTTCACGGAGCTTTGCTGAAATTGAGTCAAGGTGCTTTGGAGTAATGTTCTTAACAGTAACAACACCCCTTGTTGCAGCAGCTGCTGCCATATATGTTCCTGCCTCAATCTGGTCTGGAATAATTGAATATGTGATACCACGGAGATACTGTACTCCACGGATTTTAATAACATCTGTACCTGCGCCACGGATATTTGCACCCATAGAGTTAAGGAAGTTGGCTAAATCAACAACGTGAGGCTCCTTAGCACAGTTCTCAATAACTGTAAGACCCTCTGCCTTAACTGCTGCAAGAATAAGATTGATAGTTGTACCAACAGATACAACATCAAGATAAATATTGTTACCTACAAGGTGACCCTCTTTGCTCTTAATGTCAACTGCGCCGTCACAAATTTCGTGAGTACAGCCCAGAGCCTCAAAGCCCTTTAAATGCTGGTCGATAGGACGAACACCAAAGTTACAGCCACCAGGCAGAGAAACCTTTGCCTTGCCAAATCTGCCAAGCAAAGCTCCAAGAAGGTAATAAGACGCTCTCATACCTCTTACAAGGTCAGTTGTAGCCTCGTGTGTTCTTATATTACGAGGGTCAATGTCAAGGGTTGACTTATTCACCCTTTTTACATCTGCACCCATCTCTTTTAAAATTGTTCCAATAAGTGTAACATCGCTAATATTAGGTATATTTTCGATTCTGCAAGGCTCATCACAAAGGATTACACCTGGAATTATGGCAACAGCCGCATTTTTTGCTCCACTGATGGTAACCTCGCCGTTTAGCTGTTTTCCACCGTTAATTACAAATTTATTCAAATCTGCACACTCCAATATGTTCTGTTTATGGTATATGCTTTTTCTCAAAAATTATTAGAAAATAATAACAACTTTTTAATCTTTATTTCTCACCGATAATTAAAAAGTAATAATAAAGTAATAATATCTTTTTAGACTATTAAATATAATACCTCAATAAGGAAATTAAGTCAATCTTTATTATGCATTGTAACCCTTTTTGTTAAACTTGTATGCAAAATGAAAAAACTTTGTAATCTTTTTTAAAGATTTTGACTTCATACAACGATTTTTGTAATTTTTCTGTAAATAATTCTTTTAAAGAATAAACATATGTTCTATATTCTTTTGTAGCATTATCCTTTAATTTATTTTTCCTCTTTTCATAAAGTCTTATCCTACAAATTAGTTTACTATTCTACAGAATATTCCCTTATGTTGTAAATTTTGCACATAAATAAAAAATCTATCAAATAAAAACTTTACAAATAATACTGATTTTCATTGACTTTTTATGGAAATTACTGTAAAATAATGATTACAAGTAGTAGTGTAGCGAGGTGTCATAATGAAGCTATTAAAAAATGAAAGTCAGCTGATTTTTGACGCAAAACAGGGCAATAGCCTTGCCTTTGAAAAGCTGGTGCTACACTATCTTGGTTTAATAAACAGACTTAGCAATGAATACAGAGCTGAGGGTTATGACCGTGAGGATTTTATTCAAGAGGGTTGTGTGGCACTTCTATCTGCTGTAAAGAGCTATGACAAGGACAAAAACAGCAGTTTCAAGAACTATGCAATGCTCTGTATAAAAAACAGGTTTTTAACCATTGTCAGGCAGTCAAAATCGGAGAAGAAACTGCCAATGGAGGCAAAGGTTTCCATTGACGATGTGGAAATTACCGACAACGGAAACAACCCGGAAAGTCTTTTGCTTTATCAAGAAAGGCTTGCATCCTTAAAGGAAAAGGCAAAGGAGGTACTTTCTAAAAGGGAGTATTCTGTTTTTATGCTCTACATTGAGGGCTACAGCTACAAGGAGATTTCTAATAATCTGAAAATCACTGAAAAAGCTGTTGACAACGCCCTTTCAAGAGCAAAGAAAAAATTGTTATAGTCTGTATTTCCGTTTTAAATATTTCAGGAGTATTTATCGGATAATCTTTATAAGCGAGGTAATAAACAATGTACGAAGACAAGACTCTTATTTGCAAGGATTGTGGCAACGAGTTTGTCTTTACCTCAGGCGAGCAGGAATTTTATGCAGAAAAGGGCTTCCAAAACGAGCCTCAACGCTGTAAGCCTTGTCGTGTAGCAAGGAAACAGGCTATTAAATCTGCAAAGGAAATGCACACAACTGTTTGCGCAGAATGTGGCAACGAGGCAAAAATTCCTTTTAAGCCTATGGAGGGTAAGGACTACTACTGTAGCGAATGTTTTGCAAAGAGAAACCAACAGGCTTAGCTTAAAGCTAACTATTAGCTGAAAATACCGGCAAATACCCTTTTATTTTACAAGCTATGAGCGTCCTCTTTTTGGGGGCGCTTTTCCTTTTGCTTATGAATTCAAAGGAAAATTATGAAAACACTTTTATTATTTGTTTTTATGTGATATAATGTAGAAAAATTTTGGAGGTAAAAACTATGACTATTGATAAGAACACAATCATCGGTGATGTGCTGGACGCATATCCTGAAACAGCAGAATATTTTTTTGAAATTGGTATGCACTGCCTTGGCTGTCCTCATTCAAGGGGCGAAAGCATTGAAGAGGCTTGTTATGTACACGGTACAGATACAGATGAGCTTGTGGCAAAGCTAAAATCTGCTGTAGGACAGTGATACTAAAGGAAAGACTTGCCCTTGCCTGTTCAATGGTTGACAGGGGTAGCGTGGTGGCTGACATTGGCACAGACCACGGCTATGTACCTGTGTATCTTCTGCAAAACGGAATTTGCAACAAGGCATTCGCCTGTGATATTAAGGAAGGTCCACTAAAAAAGGGGCAAGAGAACATCACCTTTAATCACCTTGAGGATAAAATTGAAACAAGGCTTTCTGACGGACTTCAGGGCATTAAAGAGGGTGAGGCTGACACCTTTATTATCTGTGGTATGGGAGCAGATGTGATTATTCATATTCTCAGCTCCTGCCCCTATATATATAATGAAAGCTACACCTTGATTATTCAGCCTATGTCAAAATATTACACCCTCATACAGTGGCTCTACGAAAATAAATTTGAAATAATCAAACACAAATGCACTCACGAGGGCGACAGACACTATACTGTTATGAAGATAAAATACACAGGCAAGGAAAAGAGCTTTACCACTGCCAAAACCTATCTTGGCAGTATGGACTTAGATGACAATGAATGTAGGGAATTTCTAAAAAAAGAAATAAGCAAGGCTGAAAAAAGGGCTTTAGGGGACAAATCCCTTGTGCCTGTAATTGAAGAATTAAGGAAACAGTTACAATGACAGTACAGGATATACTAAATTTTACAGAAACCTTTGCTCCAGTAGAAACAGCAGCAGACTTTGACAACTGTGGAATACTTGTTGGGGACAAAAACCAAAAGGTTACAAAGGCACTACTTGCTCTTGATATTACAAACGATGTGGTTAATGAGGCAAAGAAAATAGGGGCAGAGCTAATTATCAGCCACCACCCAGTTATCTTTAATCCACTTAAAAAAGTCATAAAGGGCAGTGTTGTTTTTAACCTTATTAAAAATGATTTAACAGCCCTATGTCTGCACACCAACCTTGACCTTTCCCCTATCCTTGGGGTCAACACAAGTCTTGCAGACGCCCTTGGTATGGTGAACTGCTCCTTTGCCGAGAACAGCTACGGCTACATTGGGGAACTAAAAGAGCCTATGTCAAGCAGAGAATTTGCAGAAATGGCAAAGGAAAAGCTTAACTGCAAAGGCATAAAATACACAGAAAAGGACGCAGTAAAGAAAGTTTGTGTGTCCTCGGGAGCAGGTGCAGAGGAGCTTTTCACAGCACTTAACCACAACTGCGACCTGTTTTTAACCGGAGAAATGAAGCACCACCTGTACATTGAGGCTCTCCAAAAGGATATTGCAGTTGTAGAGGTTGGTCACTTCAAAAGTGAGGATATTGTCATAACCCCACTTATGGAAAAGCTACAACAGGAATTTCCAAACATCGTCTTTAAAAAAACAACATCTGTTATTGACAATGTTAAATATCTTTAAAATAGGGCTGGGTTCAGTCCTATTTTTTATATTTGTAATACTTTTTAAAATAATAATTGCAAATAGCAATATAATCTGTTATAATGGTGTAATGATAACTATATATTGTTACTTTCTTGAGAGAATTTTGGCAAAAAGTTATTTTTTATTAACCTTTTGAAATTATTATATTACAAATTATTTCACAAAACAGGTTATCAATATATTACTTAGATTACAAAGGATAGATTATGCGAATAAGAAAGAAAAAGTGGGCGGCTCCTGAGCTTGCAGAGTGTCCTTTTTACACCAAAGAACCTGACAAGTACAAAGGTAATTGGCAGAGCCTATTTAAAAAGGAACAGCCAATTCACCTTGAAGTTGGCTGTGGCAAGGGTACTTTTGCAGGAACTCTTGCTAAGGAAAATCCTAACATCAACTATATTGCTGTTGACATTAAAGAGGATATGCTTGGTGTTGCCCGAAGAAATATTGTAAAAATCTTTGGAGATGAGGAAATCACAAACCTTTTCCTTGTGGAAAAGAACTGTGAAATGATTGTAGACACATTTTCAAAGGAAGATAATATAGAGAGAATGTACATCAACTTCTGCAATCCTTGGCCAAAGGACAAGCACAAAAAGCGCAGACTTACCTTCCCTAAAAAGCTAATGATGTACAGGGATTTTCTCCCTATGGATAGTGAAATTCGTTTTAAAACCGATGATGACAATCTTTTTGAGGAAAGCCTTGAGTACTTTAAGGAATGTGGCTTTATGCTTAAGGATGTTACATATGATTTGCACAGTAGCAATATTGACGGTGGTCCTATGACAGAACACGAGAAGATGTTCTCTGACCAGGGTATTAAAATTAAGTATCTTACTGCTGTGAAAAAGCCTTTAAATGAGGTATAATATGAAGAAGAAAACAAAAGGGTTTCTCCTGATTTTTCTTGCCCTGGTTGTAGCAACCACAAGTGGCTGTGGAATACCAAGCTTTGGCTCTGCCGAAAGCCTTATGCACCCACCAAAGGCCTCTGGTGACAATGCTAAAATTCAGGCTGTTATTGAGGAACAGGCAGGTACCGACTATGTTCTTAGCTACCCTCAAGGTGGTGAAAACCGAAGTTCAATTATTATGAAGGACCTTGACGGTGATGAAAGCGAGGAGGCTATTGCCTTTCTTACCCTTAACCCTAACACAGAAAATGCTCAGTCCCACATATATGTAATTGATGAAAAGGATGAAAGCTGGGTAATTAAGGGAGACTTTAAGAACGCAAACAACAGTATAGACAGAATTGACTTTGGCGACATAAACGGTGACGGCAACATAGATATTCTTGTTGGTTGGAACACCTATAATGTTACTCAGCATCATCTTTACTGCTATCTTTTTGGCAAAAGTATGAAGGAGATTAACACCAAGGAAACCTATACTGACTTAGCTGTAGGACAGTTTACAGAGGAAAAGAAAAGCACCATTATTACAGCCACCCTGGCAAATACAAATTCTCCTGCAAAGGGTAAGCTACTGTCTGTAAATGACAAAAATGTGGTGACAAGCTACGAAGTTCCAATGGACTCCAACATTACAATGTTCACCTCCTTTAAGGCAGGAATGGTGAACTCTAATACCTATGGTGTGTTTGCAGACGGACTAAGCTCCACAAACAAATATAACACACAGGTAATTTATTTTAACAAAGAAAAGCTACTAAACCCTATTTACTCAAAGGCTGTTAAGGGTGTGCTTTCAACTGATAGGGACACAGGCACAGTATGTATGGATGTTGACAATGACAATCTTATGGAAATTCCTGTTGCCACTAAGCTCCCTTTTACCAATTCAAAGGATGAGGCAAACACTGCATATCAAACTATGTGGAGTAACTATAATGTTAAAACAACCTCAATGACTCCAAAGCAAACTGTTATTATAAATGAAAATTACGGCTACTACATTGAACCACCAAAGGAGTGGCTTGGCAACTATACTGCAACCTTTAACGGTGACTCCTCTGTACTGACAATTAAACAGGCTGTTTTTAACGGTAGTAGCTATTCAGTTGGAGAAACTGTTGTTGAATATATTGCTACCCTTACAAAGGATTGGATAAATATCGGTTCAAGACAGGGCTACACCAAAATGCAGGATATAGGTATATACACCTATGGATATAAAATCAACGAAAATACGCCTTTTGTTCTTTCAAAGGATGAAGCACAGGAGATTTTCATTCCAAAGGAGGAAACAGAAAGTGTTGCTGTTCCCCCTGTTGAGGTTATCAAATAAAGTTTTTAGGATAGAAATTAAGGAGGTTTTACTATGAAAAGAATTTTAGTATGTGAAGATGAAGACGCAATCCGTGATTTTGTGGTGATAAATCTCACAAGAGCAGGCTACGAGGTAACAGAGGCTACCAACGGTGAAGAAGCTCTCCAAAAATATGACGAGTGTAACGGTGACTTTGATGTAGCCATTTTGGATATTATGATGCCAGGCATTGACGGACTACAGGTTTGTAAGGAGCTCCGTAATATGAATAGTGGCATTGGCATTATTATGCTGTCTGCAAGGACACAGGAAATGGATAAGGTTACAGGTCTTATGCTTGGTGCTGACGACTACATCACAAAGCCATTTTCACCATCTGAATTGACAGCAAGGGTTGACTCCCTATACAGACGAGTTGCTATGTCCGGAGCAAACAGCGAAAACAACTTCAAGGAAGAACTAAAAAGTGGTATTTTCACCCTTAATCTTCGCAACCGTTCCCTTACAAAAAATGGTGAAATTATTGACCTTACACAGGTTGAGTTCCAGATTATGGAATACTTCTTTAGCAAGCCTGGAACTGCCCTTGACAGAACTGATATTCTCAATCACGTTTGGGGTGAACAGTATGTTGGCGAGGAAAAAATTGTTGATGTAAACATTCGCCGTCTGCGTATGAAGGTAGAGGACGAGCCTTCCAATCCAAAGTACATTGTCACCGTTTGGGGCCTTGGCTACAAGTGGGATGCGTAATTTTCAAAAAATATAGACAGCAGGAGGATATATGGCAAAGGGTATAACCAAAAGATGGATATTTAACATTTTAAGTGTTATTGTATTCATCATTATATGTATTGTTTTGTGTCTTTCTTATGTTATTGAGGATTACTACTATTCCAGCGTAGAGCAGACTATTTCATACCGATTTACTGAGCTTGACAAGGTTTTTACCGATGTTAGCTCCGACACAACAACGGATTTTCTCAGTCTTGCTCAAAGCTACATAGAGGATTTTCCCGACAAGGAAAAGCTGGAAATTCAGTCACTTAATTCTGTTGGCAGGGTTACTCTTACCTCAACAGGCTTTATTCCTGAAGAACAAGAGGAAATGCCTGACCTTGAATTAGCACTAAAGGACAGCGAAAAGTCAGCAATTACCACCAGTGAGCTTATTTCGGGGGAGAATATTCTTGCAGGAACAAAGGTTATTACCAACAAGGATGGCACAGTTGTGGGGGCAATCCGTTATGTAACCTCTGTAAGCGATATTAACTTTTCCATAGCAATTATTATTACTGTAATTTCGGTTGTGGCTCTGCTGATTATTCTTTGCGTGGTTATTTCAGGGCAATTTTTCATTCGCTCCATTGTTTCTCCACTTAAGGAAATGTCCTTAACTGCAAGAAATATTGCAGAGGGTGACTTTGAGAGTATTGCCATTACCAAAAAGTATGATGATGAAATCGGTGAGCTTGCCGATGCCATTAACTATATGGCTAAGGAGCTTAAGGAAACTGAACAGCTGAAAAATGACTTTATCAGCAGAGTAAGTCACGAGCTTAGGACACCTCTTACAGCCATTAAGGGTTGGTCAGAAACTATGCTTCTTTCAGGAGATGACCTTGACAAAAAGATTTTCCAAAGGGGTATGACTGTTATTCTCAAGGAGTCAGGCAGACTTACCAGCATTGTTGAGGAGCTACTTGACTTTAGCCGTATTCAAAGTGGCAGAATGAAGCTGATACAGGAGAAAACCGACCTTGTTTCTGAGCTTGACGAGGCTGTTTATATGCTTAAGGAGCGTTCAATTCAGGAGAAAAAGCACCTTATGTTTGACACTCCTATTGAACCTTTCCCTGTTATTATGGGTGACAAAAACAGGCTTAGACAGGTTTTCCTCAATATTATCGACAACGCACTAAAGTACACTCCGGAGGGTGGAAACATTATTGTACAGATAAAAAATGATATTACACATATAACAGTTCTTGTTTCTGATACAGGCTGTGGCATTGCACCAGAGGATTTGCCAAAGGTAAAGGGCAAATTCTACAAGGCTAATCAGAATGTTGGTGGCAACGGAATCGGTCTTGCTGTTGCTGACGAAATCGTCCAGATGCACGGTGGCACACTTGACATAGAAAGTGGCATTGGCGTTGGAACAACTGTTAAAATTCAAATTCCTGTTTACAACGAGGCGGAAGTTGTGGATATGGAGGACAGTAATAACAAGGGAGAAAGCTAATGAATAAGGAAAATATAAAGGCAAAGAAAATCACCTCCATTGGTGGCTCTGCACTAATTGAGGGAATTATGATGCGTGGTCCTAAGAAAACCACAGTTGCAGTGAGAACAGGCAAGGATGAAATTTATACAGAGGATATTACCTTTACTTCCCTTGCATCTAAAAGTAAATTTTTCAGAATACCTTTTATAAGAGGTATTTCCGGTCTTGTTGACTCAATGCGTCTTAGCTATAAAAGCCTTATGCTTTCTGCTGATAAGGCTATTGAGGCAGGAGAAATTGAGGAAGAAGAGCCATCAAAATTTGAAAAATGGCTGGATGAAAAGTTTGGAGATAAGCTGGTAAAGGTGCTTATGGTACTTGCATCAATTGTCGGCGTTGCCCTTGCTGTAGGACTGTTCTTTTTCCTACCTTCCTTCCTATATGACCTTACCTGCAAAGTTACAAGTGCAGCAGAGTCAAGGCTCTTTAAGTCTGTATTTGAAGGTGTACTGAAAATTCTTCTTTTCCTTGGTTACATAATCCTTTGTAGTCGTATGAGTGAAATGAAAAGAGTTTTTCAATATCACGGAGCAGAACACAAGACAATTTTCTGCTATGAGGCTGACGAGGAGCTGACAGTAGAAAATGTTAAAAAGCACAAGAGATTCCACCCAAGATGTGGCACAAGCTTCCTTATTATTATGCTTATCTTAGGTATTCTAATTGGTCTTTTTGTTCCTGTTGCCCCATTTGGCATTAAGTTTTTACGACCTGTTTTCAAGATTTTACTACTTCCACTTTCCTGTGGAATTGGCTATGAACTAATAAAAATCTGTGGTAGGCACGACAATACCCTTACAAGGATAATTTCTGCCCCAGGTATGTGGGCACAGCACATTACCACAAAAGAGCCTGATGATGAAATGATTGAGGTTGCTATTAAGGCTATTTCTTCTGTTATCCCTGATGACGGAAGTGACATTATAAACAAATAATGAATATTACTGAAATGAAAAAACTCCTTACCGAAGAACTAAACGGTGAGGAGGCAAGGTCCATTATAGAGCTTGTAACAGGGCTTAACCATCAAAGGCAAATTCTTGATTACAAGTATAATCTAAAGGAAAATGAGGAAAAGGAAATCCTTTCCATCCTCAAAAAAAGGCAAGGTGGCTATCCTCTGCAATACATTCTTGGTAGCTGGAGCTTTATGGGAGCTGACTACTGTGTTGGAGAGGGTGTGCTGATACCAAGGGATGACACCGAGGTTGTTGTACGAAGTGTTATCCCCTATTTGCAGAAAATAGAAAAGCCAAAAATCCTTGATTTATGCTCTGGCAGTGGCATTATTCCCATTACCTTAAAAAGAATGTTTAATGATGCAGATGTGTCTGCTTTGGAGATATCAGACAAGGCTATTTTCTACCTTGAAAAGAATATAGAAAGACTTGCCCCAGAGGTTAAGCTACTTAAAGGTGATTTAAGGGAGCTTTGTGGGGAGTTTGATAATGAGGAATTTGACCTTATAATCTCAAACCCACCATATATTAAGAAATCTGACTTAAGCACCCTACAAATAGAAGTACAATCCGAGCCAACCCTTGCTCTTGACGGTGGAGAAAGTGGCTTTGACTTTTACTATGACATAGTTAGGCTTTACACACCAAAATTAAAAAATGGTGGTGTCCTTGCCTTTGAGCTTGGGGAAGGGCAATTCGCCACAGTTAAAACCCTTATGGAAAACAATTCTTTTGTGAATATACAGGGCTACAAGGACTTTGGCAACATTTACAGGGCGATAAATGGGACAGTGAACATATAAATGGAACATATGTTTGAATATTTTGTTGCAAATTCACTGTCATTGACATATAATTAGAAAAAATAAGTCCCAAATATGGGACAAGAAAAGGAAGAATAATTATGGCAGTTGATAAGAATAAGGCTTTACAAACAGCCCTTGCACAGATAGAAAAGCAGTTTGGCAAAGGTGCAGTTATGCGACTTGGTCAAAACGAACATATGAATGTGGGTCACGTTAGTACAGGCTCACTTGGTCTTGACCTTGCCCTTGGCATTGGTGGACTACCTCGTGGCAGAATCATTGAAATTTACGGACCTGAATCCTCTGGTAAAACCACCCTTTCTCTACACTGTATTGCAGAGGGTCAAAAGGACGGTGGTAATGTTGCATTTATAGATGTTGAACACGCTCTTGACCCTATTTATGCAGAGGCACTTGGTGTTGATATTGAAAACCTGTTGGTTTCTCAGCCCGACACAGGTGAGGACGCCCTTGAAATTGCAGAGGCTCTTATCCGTTCAGGTGCTATTGATGTACTTGTTGTGGACTCCGTTGCTGCCCTTGTTCCAAAGGCTGAAATTGAGGGCGATATGGGCGACTCCCATGTGGGACTTCAAGCAAGGCTTATGTCACAGGCACTTAGAAAATTGGCAGGTGCAATTAACAAAAGTAACTGTGTAGCAATTTTCATAAATCAGCTTAGAGAAAAGGTTGGTGTTATCTATGGTAACCCTGAGGTAACACCAGGTGGTAGAGCCTTAAAATTCTATTCCTCTGTAAGACTTGAGGTTAGAAAGGCTGAAACACTAAAGGTAAACGGAGAAATTGTAGGTAACCGTACAAAGGTTAAGGTTGTTAAGAATAAAATCGCACCACCATTTAAGGAAGCATACTTTGACATTATGTATGGTCAGGGTATTTCAAGAATAGGTGAGCTGATTGACCTTGCTGTTGAAACTGATGTTATCAACAAGGCCGGTGCTTGGTTTAGCTATGGCGAAACAAGGCTTGGACAAGGTCGTGACAAGGTTAAAATTCTTCTTGAAGAAAACAAGGAACTTGCACAGGAAATTGAGGCAAAGGTTCTTGAAAGAATTGAGGTTCTGAAAACTGAAAAGAGGAACAAGAAAAAGTCTGCAAAATCCACTAAGGAAGAAAACACAGAGAAAGTAGAAGCTGAAAAGCCTGCTAAAAAAGCTCCTGCAAAAAAGGTAGAGAGCATTGATATTTTGGTTGAGGACTAATGCTTATAACTGCTGTTGAACCCAGAAGGAAGGCTCTTTCTGCCCTATACATTGACGGAGAATTTGCCCTAAAGCTGGATACCGAAACCCTTATAGCAAACCACATTGAACCAGGTGTAGAGCTTGATGATGAGGAGCTACGGGAACTTATAAAGAAAAGTGATGCAAAAAGGGCAAAGGAAAAGGCCCTTTGGCTTATTTCCTACCGTGACCACAGTGAAAAAGAGCTTGTGGATAAAATTAAAAAGGACTACAGTGAGGAAAGCGCAATTTCTGCCGTAAACAGAATGAAGGAGCTTGGACTTGTAAATGATGAAAATTTTGCAAGGCGATACTTCAAAAGTCTGACTGAAGGCAGTAAACAGCTCTCCCCCACTTGTGCAAAATATAAATTGCTGGAAAAGGGCATTGACCGAAGTCTTGTTGACATTATTGTTGAAGAATGTGATGTTGACCAGCACCAGCAAATAAGGAACATTATTGAAAAGAAATACAGGAACTTCACCACTGATGAAAAGTATAGACGGAGAGCTGTTGCCGGACTGCAACGCAAAGGCTTCCGTTGGGACGACATTAAATCAGTTATGAGTGAATATGAGAATGAGGATGATTATGGCTATTAAGGTTGGTATAATTTCACTTGGTTGTGCGAAAAATCAGGTTGATGCAGAAATGCTTTTATATAAAATCAGAGAGGCAGGATATGAGCTTTCAGATGACCCTGCTATGTGTGATGTTGCCATAGTCAACACCTGTGGCTTTATTGAATCTGCAAAGCAGGAAAGCATTGAGGAAATTTTGGAACTTGCAACTCTCAAAAGAGAGGGACAAATCAAAAAACTCATTGTTACAGGCTGTCTTGCAGAAAGATACAACAACGATATTATGAAGGAAATGTGTGAGATTGACGCTGTTGTTGGCATCGGTGGAAATGAAAATATTGCAGATGTTATTGCAAAGGTTCTTGATGACCAACAGCTTGGAGTTTTCCCCGACAAGATGCTTATGCCACTTGAAGGCAAAAGGGTGCAGTCAACTCCTCCTTACACAGCCTACCTCAAAATTTCTGAGGGTTGCGACAACCGTTGTACCTACTGTGCAATTCCACTTATTCGTGGTGGTCACAGAAGTCGCAAAATGGAAAACATTATTGAGGAGGCAAAGGGCCTTGCAGAAAAGGGTGTTAAGGAGTTAAATGTTATTGCTCAGGACACCACTCGCTATGGCCTTGACCTTTACGGTGAATACAAACTTGCAGAGCTACTAAAGGAGCTTTGTAAAATAGAGGGCATTAAGTGGATTAGGGTGCTTTACTGCTACCCTGACAAAATCACAGATGAGCTTATAAATGTAATTAAAACAGAGGAAAAAATCTGTAAATACATTGACATTCCTCTACAGCACTGCAACGGTGATGTTCTAAAGAGAATGAACAGAAGTGGGGACAAGGAAAAGCTACTTGCCCTTATGAATAAGCTCCGTAGAGAAATTCCTGATATTGTTCTAAGAACAACATTTATTGCAGGATTCCCTGGAGAAACAGAGGAAGAATTTACAGAGCTTTGTGAGTTCATCAAGGAAGTTAAGTTTGAAAGACTGGGTTGTTTCCCTTATAGTATTGAGGAAGGCACACCTGCTGCTACATTCCCAAATCAGCTTGATGAGGAAACAAAGAACCACAGGGCAGAAATTATTACTGAACAACAGAGCTTTATACTTGACAGCTACCTTGAAAGTATGATAGGCTTAAAGGTGGAGATTCTCTGCGAGGGTTACGACCGTTTTGCTGAATGTTACTTTGGCAGAACCTATGGTGACGCCCCAGATGTTGACACGGTGACCTTCTTTACAACAAAAGGCGAGAAACCAAAGGTTGGAGAATTTTACACCATCGAAATTACAGACTTTCTGGACTCCTCCCTTGTTGGAGAAATTGTTCAGTAAAACTTATATTAGGACTTGATTGAATGAACTTACCAAACAAATTAACTTTACTTAGAATTATTCTTGTGCCATTTTTCATTGTAGCACTACTGATTGAATTTCCCTTTCATTACCTGACATCAGGTATATTATTTGGATTAGCTGCCATAACTGACAGCCTTGACGGTAAAATAGCAAGAAAGCGAAATCTTGTAACAAACTTTGGAAAATTCGCTGACCCTCTGGCTGACAAAATTTTGGTTGTGTCAGCCCTTGTGTGCTTTATGCAAATAGGACTGCTTGGGGATTACGGGGCAATTCCTGTTATTATTGTGCTTTTTAGAGAATTTACTGTTTCAGGTATAAGACTTATTGCTGCAAGTAACGGCAAGGTTGTTGCTGCTAACATATGGGGAAAAATCAAGACAGTTTCCCAAATGGGGGGAATAGTCCTTATTTTTGCAATGCAAATAGTCTTGGAGATTTTCCAATTATTAGGCATATCAACAGGGAATTT
>JBGUUL010000004.1:0-2682 GCA_045133515.1 Ruminococcus sp. | reverse complement strand
ATGTTTTGTTGATACCAATTTTTAGAGCAGGAGCAGGACTTGTCAGCAGGAAGACCAACAGGATACAAAAGGTTCAGCCTATGGGGTTTCAAAGGTTTATATCCGTCTACAATCAGACCGTCTTCAATATGTTTGAACTGGACGGAAATATTATACAAATCACAGTAGTATTTTAAGAAACTGTCCTGCATACGATAAGAGCAGATAAGAACGGACTTAAAGACATACCAAGTTTCTCTCTTAGTGCATTGTATAATGGTCTTTCCGTATTGGTAGAGGTCGTAAAGCTCCAAACGTCTCCTTAGGTCTTCAAAGATACCATCTTTTTTATATTGCTTAGTGTTGTAATAATGGGATTCATTCCAAGACAGTTTCCCATCAACATCAACGGAGACAAGACCACAGTCCATTAAGAGCTTATAGTCTTGGGGGGCATATTGCTCAATAATAGAGGGGCAGTCAGTATTTTTCTTTTGATTATATCCGACAAGGTTCTTTATCACTGTCGGTTCTTCATCAATGATTAAGTTATAGCCTTTGAGTAGCTCTAAGGTTTCATCGGTGAATAAATCAAAGAGAGCGTGAGTACAGCAAATGTTTCGACTATCAGCAAGCAAGAGCAGTATTTCCTTTGTCTTCTTTCCGATAGGCTGGACGCAGGAAGTACAGTCACAAATTCTGTCTACTTCTGTCTTAAATGGTGTTACTACAAGCCAACGCTCAAAAGGTCTTGAGTTAATCAAATCAATAATGGCGGTGGTCTTTCCGTAACCGGTAGGAGCGTCAAGGAACGCAAAGGTCAATGGTTTAATGTTGTTTGTTGTCATAGTTTTTATTACTCCAATTCGTTTTTTATTTCCAAGTAATAAGTACAAGAGAACGCCCAAGGTAAAGCATTACAAAGAGACGGAGAAAGGAGGAACGCTTTACATTGGACGCTCAAAAATACTCACAAATCGGAGGAAGAAGAAAAGCTGACAATACTTTTCCTCTTGTATGTGTCACGCTTGGGGAAATGGTTTTATATAGCACAAAAGCAGTAGGGATTAAGTTGCTGTGGAAAAAGCTTAAAATGACGCAAGGAAACATAAGGACAGGGTAAATAAAAACGCTCACAAGTCAAATATGGAAGCCTTTGGAGCTGTTATTGGAGCAGACAAGGGTAAAAGTAAGGGGGAATGGACAAAGTGGACAGCTCCATGGAGTAGTGTCCTGTTGGGTGCCAAAACAGCACCCCACATACAATAGATTAAAAGTACTGCCATTTTAGAAGTACCTAAAAATTCAGTGTGGGGGTATGAAACGTACCTTCAGCATAAAGGGGTGAACAATTCGTTCAGTCATATTGTTGGATACGTCATTTGGGCATATCGTCAACTTCAGGGTGGTTGTTTCGACGTACCTGAACTCAAAAAGGGTGTCGCAATTCGTTACTCCCTTTTAAAGACCACTTTTCCAAAATGGAAATATGATAAATTTATGGGGGGTCGCATTTTACGACGGTACTTTAATGAAAAGATGGAGTGATGAAACATCACCCCACATAAACCAAAAGACCACAAGAGTTTCCACCTGTGGTCTTCATTGATTCCTCTATTTATTTATAACCTTTTTTCTGCTCCCAACGCTTAACGAGTTTGTAGAAAGTGCTTTTAGGCAGGTTCTCAAGTTTCATAAACTCAACAGCAGTTGTCTTTCCACGTTTCCAGTTGATATAGTTCTGTTCAAAGGTATCACTTATGGTCGCTTTGGGTCTTCCATAAGCTTTACCCTCTGCAAGAGCAAGCTCTATTCCCTCTTGCTGTCTTTGTCTTATGGTTTCTCTTTCCAGTTCAGCCAACGCTCCAAAGACAGTCAGCATAAATTTTCCCTGCGGTGTAGTGGTGTCTACATTTTCCTTTAAAGACATAAAAGAGACCTCTTTTGCCTGTAAGGTATCTAAAATGGTGATAAAGTCCTTTGTGGAACGTGCAAGTCTGCTAATACTTTCTACAATGACAACATCTCCTGCACGAACATAGTCAAGCATAGCTCTAAGCTGTGGGCGGTCTTTAACATTCTTACCGCTTACTTTTTCTTCAAAGACTTTGTCAGCCTTAATGCTTTTGTCAGATAATAAAGCGTGTTGTCTTCCTGTGTTCTGTTCTTCTGTTGATACTCTGATGTAAACGATGTTTGCCATTGTCTTTACCTACTTTCTTTGTATGATTGGTTTATTTGTGTTGTCTCTATTTCTAAAATAAGCGTAGCGTTTCTAAAAGTCAATAGAAAAATAGAAACGTCCACAAAATAATTTAGAAACTTTTAGGGAAGTCCCGGAACTGCTTTATAGACATATCCATAAATGTATAGTTTTAGAAACACTTTTGGTACTTCCAGTAGAGACCAAGAGAAAGCAGGAGCAGACCAAAGGCAGGAGCAAAGAGAAATACTTTAGTGGTAGATGTTGGCGGTGCTTTGCCTTGCCTTTATGAATGAAGACAGGAGAAAGCAGGGAGCAGAAAATGAACAGCAGGAGCGTATAGGAACGCAGGGGGTACAGGGGGGAATATGCGATAAATATAAAATAATATATGGTCTCTCAGAATTTTTTACCAAAAATCACTTTAGAGACGGTGTTGACAAAATGCAAAATAAAACCTATAATACACGCAGTCACACTGCTCCAGTAGGGCAGTGCTT
>JBGUUL010000003.1:0-1843 GCA_045133515.1 Ruminococcus sp. | reverse complement strand
CTGCCAATTACGATTCCAAACAAAAATATGAAGATGTATACGGGTATCAGTTCAAGTTCCATTAATTAATTATCCTCTCAAAACAGTGAATTACTTAGGTTTAATCTGATCGCTAGAAGCACCACTTCCACCTGTTGTATAATAAGTCGACTCAGCTGTATAAGATACTTTACCAGTTGCTGTATCATATACTATTGTAATAGCATTACCATCCCACTTAGTACCTTTTAACTTTGTTGTATTTAAACCTGCATCTGCAAGTGCTGTTGTTGCACCAGTATCTGTACTTGAAGCATTAGTTGTATTAACAGTTACTGTAATTGTTCCAGTTAATCCCTCTTTATCAGCAAAATAAGTTTTAAGTGTAGTTGCGATACTATCACAGTTCTGAATATCTGTGCCCTCTCTTGACTTTTCAACATACTTGATAAGCTGAGGAGCCATAACTCCAACTAATACAGCCATGATTGCAATAACTACAATCAACTCAACAAGAGAAAAACCTTTGTTACCTAATCTTTTTGTCTTTTTGTTTGCCATAATAAAATTCTCCTTTTTTAAATAAAAATTTTTATTTATCTTAAAAACCAAGGTCCCTATACCCCTGATTCTTAATTCGCATTATAATGAATCCATAGCTCCATACATTGCAAACATCGGTGACATGATTGCTGCAATGAGAACACCTACAATAGCAGTCAAAAATAGAATAATCATAGGTTCAAGTGCAGACATAACAGTCTGTGTTGTCACCTCTACCTCTTCGTCATAATATATAGAAAGTCTTGTAAGCATTCCCTCAAGGTCTCCAGTTTCCTCACCAATTCTGGTCATATGACCTACCATTGCTGGGAAAAGACCACATTCCGTGATTGGTTCTGAAAGAGGAATACCTTTTGACACTTCTTCCTTGGCATGTTCAACGGCTTTTTTATACCAATAATTGCTCATAGTATTTGCAGTAATACCAAGTGCATCTATCATTGGTAGTCCAGAGTATACAAGTGTACTTAATGTTCTTGCAAAATTCGATGCTGCACTTTTTATTGTTAGTTGTCCAAAAATTGGCATTTTCCTTGAAATAGTTCCAAATACCTTCTGTCCAGTCTCTGTTCTCTTAAAAAGAGATAGAGCAACTACTATTGCAAATATTACAGCTACAATTATGTACCAATATGCAATCATGAAATCACTCATTCTCACGACTAACTGTGTAATAGCAGGTAGCTCAGTTCCCATATCAGCAAACATGCTCTGATAACTCGGTATTACCTTTACTAGCATTACTACCACGACAACAAAGGCAACTACTAATACCAAAACAGGATACATTGCAGCTTTCTTTACAATTGCTTTCATCCTCTGTGACTTTTCAAAGTGCTCTGCCATTCTGTCAAATGCTACTTCAAGCTTACCGGAAGCCTCGCCTGCCGCCACCATACTTCGCATGATACTTGGAAACACTTTAGGATATTTGGCAAGTGCATCTGAGAAAGTCTCTCCTTTTTGAATTTCTGAATGAACACCTCTTACAGCCTTTGCCATAACCTTGTTCTCTGTCTGTTCTCCAAGCATGTCAAGTGTATCCATAATAGTAACACCTGCATTTACCATACTTGTAAACTGTCGGCAGAATACGGAGAGGTCTCTTGAACTTACACCACTTCCAATACTGATATTTAAATCTTTGTTTAAAATACTGGCTTTAGAAACCTCAACTACTGTGAGTCCATCAGCTTTAAGCTTCGCCTTTACAGCCTCTTCATCTCTGGCATCTATTGTTCCTTTTTTTACTTTTCCCTGTTTGTCGACTGCACGATAATTAAAATCGCTCACTTATAGT
>JBGUUL010000002.1:0-1623 GCA_045133515.1 Ruminococcus sp. | reverse complement strand
CTTTTCGCCACAAACTGTACATGTGCCTGTCTTTTCGCCCTTTTCTGTACATGTTGCTTCTTTTGTTACAACTGCATCAGCAAACTTATGACCTGTTGCAGGAACTGCTGCTGTGCCGAGAGAAGCGCCACAATCTTTACATGCTACTGTCTTTTCGCCTGCTTCTGTACATGTAGGAGCTTTTGTTACAGTTTCTGTCTTTTCAGCATGAGCACAACCGATTGTAATGTCTTTGCCTGCAATCTGAGCTGTAACGTCGATATCATCTGTACCATCTGTTACATAAGCTTCTTCTACTGCAAACTTGATTGTTCCGCCTGTTTTAAGAACCTTGAATTCAACAGTGAAAAGAGTTGTCTTTGCTCCGTCGATAGTTGTTGCTGCAGCACCAGCATACTTAACTGTACCTGCTGTTGCTGTGTTAAGAACTTCAGCAGAGAAAGCACCTGTTGGTGCACCTGAAACAACTTCAAACTTTGTTGCATCATATGTTAATACTGCACCAAAAGAAACAAGCTTTGAATCCTTTGATACGCTAACTGTTACCTTAACAGTATCGCCAACCTTTGCAGTGTTTACGTTTGCAACTGCTGAAACTGTTGGAACGTTTGCTGCTGAAGCTGTAATAGCAAACATGCTGAAAACAACTAAAACTGCTACAAGAATACTTACGATTTTCTTCATTGTTTATACCTTCCTTTTTTTTGGGCTTTGCCCTAAAATTTTTGTTGTTGCAATGTCGCAACTACAACAATGTACCAAAGTACATATTGATAATATATTTATAACACATCGAAAATAGTTTGTCAACATTTTCAAGATACCAAATAATAGGAATCGAACAGATTTTTAGACATTTTTAGTCTGTAAAATCCAAGTTCCACCCATTATTTTGGAAATGTGCCTTTCCAGTCACTTGGTGGTGCGTCATAAATCACACCGTCAAGAATGATATCAAGGATTTCTGCTACCTTTTCAGCACCCTTAATTGGTTTAAGCATTTTCTTAACACGTTTATTGAACAATGCCCAGAGTGCAAGATATTCAGGTGTGTATGGATTATAAGGCTCATCACCCACAAACACATTTGTTACACATTCTAAAAGGAAATCCTTAACATTTCTATCCTTAATTGACTCGTGAACATACTTGCTGATTCCAAAGATTTTGCCTATTGTTTCAAAGGTTGCCTTTTGCAAGAATTTACCAAATGGCACAAGTACCTTTTCCAGTTTATATACCAACTCAGGAGTCATACTGAATGATGTTGAAAGCTCGGCAAGTTTTGGAATGTCATAAGCCATTGAGTCAAAAATTGCATTCAAGAATTCCTGGAAATTAGCCTTTGTATATTCGTCAACGGTCATTCCCTTCAAATCCCAATCAAAATTATCAATTTTCACACTGTCAACAATAACTTCTGTATCGGTCATAACCACTTTTCGCATAGCATTTGGATAGCCTACTGCCGAGCAAGTGTTGATGTCATAAAAATCGTTGCCTTTTGGTGTTGTCATTTTCGCAATGTTCATCATGTGAGTATGTCCTGTGAAAATGAATTTTACACCATTGTCTGCAAGAAATTCTGATGTTTTTTCAAAGTCACCAAGCATATCACGACGA
>JBGUUL010000001.1:0-38483 GCA_045133515.1 Ruminococcus sp. | reverse complement strand
TGTCATTGTATTTTTATTATAACCATACACAAAAGCAAAGTCAACAGTGTTTACAATTCTGTTTTCGTTTGGAGTTATTGATGCACTTATACACTGATATTCAGAATTTGCAATATTCGCAGTATTAAATTCTTAATTCAATACCGAAAGTTAAATTTTTGAGGTTGGGTTATTTCTAACAGATACTGAAAACAATAAATATTTCTATTATATATCATTTGATTTTTGGGGTTCAATTCCTATTTTATGTATATATTTCAAACAAATAATCATAACAAGGATAACAGTAATTATATCTGCAACAGGCTGGGCATATACCACTCCGTACATACCAAATATTCTATTGAAGAGAAAAAGTATTGGAATATATACAATTCCCTGTCTGCATACAGAAAGGATTAATGAGGTAAGTCCTTTTCCAAATGCCTGTAAGGTGTTTATACCAAGGAACATCAAACCAATAACAGGACAGGAAATCTGAAGAATTCCAAACATTTTCGCACCATACTCCACAATTATATCATTGTTCATAAAAATCCTAATAACCGGTTCTCTAATAAACAAAAGTGAGGCTGTCAAAACTCCACCAATCACAACAGATGTAACAGCCGTAAATTTAAAAATTCCCATCAAACGTTTTCTGTTACCTGAGCCATAGTTGTAGGCAAGAAGTGGTTGCACACCGGCGCATAATCCCATAGCAATAAAAATAATCATAGTATTTACCTTAATTGCAATTCCCATAGCAGCCACAGGGTTATCGCCATATTGCACCAACTGACGATTCATCATAATTGTTGCAGTGGTTGTAAGTATTGAATTCAAAGCAGTAGGAATACCGATTGAAAAAACTTCCTTTGCAATCATACCACCCACTTTAAAATCAGAAGGTCGTATAGACAGTAAAGTTTTCTTTTTCCAAAAGTAAACAAGATAGTAAATAGTTGCACCGATATTTCCAAGAACTGTTGCAACAGCAGCACCACTTACTCCCATATTCATCCAAAGAATCATAACTGGGTCAAGGATAATATTTAAAATTGTTCCTACCATATTTCCTGTCATGGCAGTCTTGGCGGCACCTTCACTTCTGACAATAGAACCAAGACTTCCCGAAAGTAAGATAAATGGACAACCAACTGCAATATAGGTCAAATATTCTTTTGCGTATGCGTATGTGCTCTCCTGCACTCCCATTAAACTTAAAATCGGATTCATACCTAATATCATACCTGCACACAATGCAATTCCACAAACAATAGCACCATAAAAACAAAAGGAAGAAAAGTTTTTAACTCTCTTAATTTGTCCAATTCCCATAGAGCGTGAAATTGCTGTACTTCCACCTATTCCAAACATATTTCCAAATGCTGTAAGCAAAGTGAAAACTGGGGAAGTTAAAGATACTGCCGATACCATAAGTGCATTGTTTGTCTGACCAATAAAAAATGTGTCAGCCATATTATAAACTAATGTTACTAACATAGAAATAATAGTTGGTATTGCCATTGCTGCAACTGCCTTTGGTATTGGCGTTGTTTCAAAAAGTTCTTGATTCTTATCCATTTTAGTCCCTTCCTTTTACAAATTGTATGTATGCTTACAATATAGATTTATTTTTGCAGCCATAAAAATGGCTGCTTTTATCATTCAATATTATGCCAGAGTTTTTTTAGTGTTGTTTGAAATTGTTCAAGTTCTTCTGTACTTATATCACCGTGAAGTTTTTTCATAAATTGATACATATGCTGGGTAAGGTGTTCACTTGATGCTATTCCTTCTTCCGTAGGAATGATAATGTTTTTTCGTGAATCCTGTGTAGAAACTACTCTGCTTATATAACCACGATTTTCAAGTGTCCTAAGCATTTGATTTGCTGTGGAGCGTTTGATTGAAAAAAGCTCCTCAATATCTTTTTGATAAATCTCTTTGTGGGTGTTTTGGGATAAATACTGTAAAATAAAACATTGATGAACAGTAAGATTATCTGTATCTGTCGTTATTTGATTCATCTTATTGTATATCAAATTTGATAAAATACGAATTTCAATTCCTAAACTTTCAATAGCCATAATATTCAGTTCTCCATATCCTGCAATATAAATATATCATCGTAAGCATACTTACAATAATATATTATATTTACATTCTTTTGTCAATAGCTATTTCCCCTTGCTATTCCAGAGTTTTCGCTGTTCTACTGTTAGTTTAGCATTAAATAAAAAATGCCATCCAACTATGGATGGCAACTTTTTAAGTCATCTTAAACTTCAACAGTTTGTTGACAATCATTTTTGTCAGGTTGACAAGCCTCTGTAGTTTCATTATTTGTAACATCGGCAGGGTTTATATGAATCATAATGTGCTTAACATTTGGAAATTCTTTTTCAACATTGTCATGCACTCTATCTGCTACATCGTGGCTATCTTTAAGGAGCATATTACCATCGACCTGAAATTCCACATCAATATACACCTTATTACCAAACATACGGGTATGGAGTAAATCCACGCACACAACATCCTTCTGCTTTTCAATAAACTGTCGCAATTCATCTTCATAACTTTCATCGCAGGAAGTATCAACCATTTTAGAAATTGCATCCTTGAGAATATCAAAGGACACCTTCAAAATAAACAAGCATATTACAACGCTGGCAATAGAGTCCATTACAGGAAAACCAAGCATTGCTCCACCAATACCAATTAGTGAACCTACAGATGAGAAAGCATCAGAACGATGATGCCAAGCATCAGCCATAAAGGCAGCTGAATTGATAAGTTTTGCATAATAGCGTGTGTACCAATACATAATCTCCTTGCCAATAATTGACAATACTGATGCAACAAGGGCAATCATTCCAGGTACAGCCAGATTTTCATAGTTACCTGAAAAAATGTTTTCAAGTCCAATCTTACCAATGCCAAGACCTGTTACCATTAGCAAAAGTCCTAAGAAAAGAGAAGCTACACACTCAATTCTTTCGTGACCGTATGGATGAGAACGGTCGGCATCCTTTTTTGAAATTTTTACACCTATGTAAGCTATAATTGTAGTCAGAACATCAGAAAAAGAATGGACAGCGTCGGAAATCATAGCCCCAGAATGTCCGAAAACACCTGCGAATAGCTTAAAACCAGACAGCACAGCATTGCCCACAATACTTGCTACAGAGATTTTCTTAATTACTGCTGATTCATTTACAGTAGTTGTAGTTTCTGTTGTTTTTAATTCTTTGTTGGTTGTCATAAAAGAACCCTCCAATTAGTATAGTATTCTCTTATTGGCACCTTGTTGAGATAAGTTTGTTCCAATAAAAAAGCACACCTATGGAACATACAACTGTCCCACAGATGTGCTGAATCTGCAATCTGCTGCCACATAAGCGGCCCGGCCTTATGACCAAAAGGTCATCGCCTGCTCAGTTTGTACTGTTGATCTCACATTCCTTAAAGAATGTTTTGCAGTGCAAAGAGTTTCTATATTATATTCTATAAATATAGAGTTGTCAATACTTTTCAAAAAGATTTTTAGCGATTTTAGAATTTTGGGGAAATATTGGATGTGGGGATATAACAAATTCCTTGTAAAACGCTGGCTAAAGCAAATAACAGTCTGGCCCGACCACTGTACCGTAGAGTTAAAGTCAGGACTGAAAGTAGATATTGATAGGTAAAGTTAATATAGGTATAGAAATACTCCCCACCACTGGAACTAATCCGGTGATGGGGAGCTTTTGCATTATTTCTTAGGGTTAATCTTTCCTGCAGTTACAATAGTAATTGCAAAGCACGCCGCTGTTCCTGCAATTCCTGCTACCGATTTCAATCCGTTCTTTACTTTTTGTGCCTGCTGATTTCTACAAGACTCACAATATTTATGCTTATCTCCCTCAGGTAAAATCTTTGGACATTTTTTGTTTTTACATTTTTTATTCTTCATCGTCATTTCCTCCTAATAAGGTAACTTTTTCAACACAAGGTAATGCTTGTATCTTCTTTTTTATATCAGGCAGTGTTTTTGTCCAATAATTCTCTGGTGAAGGATCTATTGAATCAAGACACTCCACAAACCCTTTAGTTCCAAGATAAGATTTTTCTATGTAGTCTGCATAAAACAGTAAACTTTGTCTTGCTGCGGCATTTTCTCCCATTTCTTGATATGCCATAGCCTCCACCAATGAAACCATATTTACAGCACTTAAACTTTCACGAATTTCATTCATTCGCTGGTTTATTTTATCAGGTGTTGCACCCGATATTAGCTTTCCAAAATACGACTCTGGCTGTTCTTTTATAAATGTCAAATTTGCGTTTTGACTTTGCATTAAAAGATTTCTGCTGTCCTCTGCATCTGATGCAATTTGAAGTAAAGCCATCGCCTTCAGCTCTGGGTTCTTCATTTCCATAGTCTGAAGCAATTTTTGCTGACAGCTATAAGCCATCGCTAATCTATCATATTCTTGTCCTTGCCTAACCTCCTCTATTGCTAACTGCACTACTTGAATTTGCTCTGCAATCTGAGCCATTTGCATCTGAGAAGCATAACTGGTCATTGCCTGTGAAATTGCAGGTGTCAAATTGACACTCTGGAGAGATATTGTTGAAACGATTTTATTAGTTTCTGGATTCACAAGATTGGCCATTAATGAACCATCTTTCTTCGTCATCAACTTCAATGCACCACTTGCTATTTTTACTTTTTGGTCATCTGTTAATATTGCTTGAAACGTCTGTTCTGGAATACTTGCTTTCACTAAATTAATAAAAGCTGGCGAGGAATAAAGCATTTGCTCAATCTTCGAGAATGCTTCTTTGGCTCCTTTCAAAAGTGGTCGTGCCACTTTTGGCATATCACTAAAATAGTCTGTTAAATCTTCACTGTACTCAGATACATCTATGATTTCAATGTCATCAGTTGAAGTATGTATTACATTATTCATATATAACAACTCCTTCCTAATTATTCATAATAGGACTTGTAAATTTCGCGTATTATTCCAACGGTTTTACCTTGTATGTGATTTCCACGTATGTGTTTAAAAGTTCTTCCGCCTTAATCAAATCTGAAATATCACTAATATCATCAATATCAATAGAAAGATGGTCATCAACAAAATCATGTACAATCAGTCTGTATTCTTGCTGATATGAATATTTTTCCCTCTTCCAAAATGCAATTCTTGAATTATCTTTCCTTACTTGTTTTAAGTGTTCTAAATTATTGAACCCATAATACTGAACAAGGTCTCTTGTAAAGCCATAGCCAGCATCCAATAATCCTTTTTTTACACGATTAATAAATTCGTTACCATTTTTTATAATCAACACCGAGTCACCAAAGGTAGGCATCTTGGCTATTTGTTCTTCTGTAAATTGATATCTAACAGTAAGCTTATCACCATCCAAGTGTTCATCTACATAATTTCTATAATCAAACATAAACATACAGAACACAGGACACTCTAAATATCCTAAATTCATTGAAACTGCTGGCGCATCAAATTGGGCTACAAATTCATGGGTATCAACGGTAAACATAGATATTTTCACGTCTTGTAATACAACCTGTCCATCATATATGTCCCCAACATCTTCATCATCTTTTGCCTTTTCTAAGTCTACATAATACTTTAGATTCTTCATATATAGCTGGCCAGATTGCAATTTGGTTAGATTTTCTTCTGTACCAAACTTCATTAACATTAACCATCCGTCTTTTACAGTTTTATCCGTCACATACTTCTCCTTTCATAACATCTAATCCACTGTCAAGTATTTTGCTGACAGTCGAGTTGCTGGAATAGATATTATCTATTTCACTCACTCAATTTGAGTTTGCACCCTAGAAAACATCTATTTCACTGTTTCAATTTGCAACACATAAGCCACTTTCTAACCTTTGCAACATGTTTTTAGTTCTCTGTGTTTTTATAAAGGATAACGAGATTTTTAAGCTATATTACCCACACCTCAAAAAGCCCATAGGTATGCGGTTTTTGGGCAATTCTTAATTATTTCTTGACATCAATACTACACACTCAACGTGGTTTGTGTGTGGGAACATATCTACTGGTTGGATTTCATTAGTTTGATAGCCTTTATCTGAAAGGAATTTCACATCTCTTTCAAGTGTTAGGGGATTACAGCTGATATACACTATTCTTTCGGGGGATAATTCTACAAGAGAATTTAGGAACATTCTATTACACCCTGCTCTTGGTGGGTCAAGGAACACAACATTAGGTGGCTTTACATCTTCACCTTTCATTTCTTCAAGGAATTTTCCGGCATCCTGAGTGAAGAACTTAACATTTTCTCTTTTATTTAATTTTGCGTTAGCCTTGGCATCCTTTATAGCCTGTGGATTAAGCTCCACACCAACAACCTCTTTTGCGTATTTTGAGGCAATTATACCTATTGTACCTGTGCCACAATAGGCATCAAGGACGGTATCAGTTTTCTTAATTTCTCCAAGAGAGATTGCCTTTTCGTATAACACCTTTGTTTGCACAGGGTTCACCTGATAAAATGACTTTGGGGAAATTTCAAACCTACAGCCACACAGTACATCCGTAATTTTCCCCTTACCGTAGAGAACCTCCTCCTTTGCGCCAAGCATCATTTTTTCTCTATCGTTATTAACATTATGGACTATGGTGGTTATTTTTGGGAACAACCTTAGCACTTCTTTTACAAATCTTTCTTTTTGAGGAAATTCACCCTTTGAAGTCACAAGTACAAGCATAATTTCTCCTGTATTATGAGCTGTTCTTATGAGGGTGTTTTTGAAGTAGCCCAAACCTGTTTTAGGGTTATAAATTGGGATATTCAGCTTTCGCACCACAGATTTTACAGCCATAACAATTTTATCTGCCCTTTTGCTATTCAGCAAACAGTTTTCAACGGCTACAATTCCGTTTGTTGAGGATTGGAACACACCACTAACAATTTTCCCAGACTTTGTTTGACGGAAAACTGTCTGAGTTTTGTTTCTGTAATGGAAAGGGTCAGCCATACCGATGATTTTATTCACCTTGCAAAAGCTTCCCAGCAGTCTTTCCACTCTAATTTGCTTCCACTTTAGCTGTTGGCTGTAGTCCATATTCATAAGCTGACAGCCACTGCACTTTTTATAAACTTCACATTTAGTTGTATTATACATAGCTTTTCTCTTTTCTTAGTTTCTACTGACATTATAACATACAATTACTATAAATAAAAGGGGCTGTTGCCAACCCCTTTACCTTTTATCTAACCGACACCTTACATTTAAGAGTCAATCCATTTGTTTTAACATATATATAGGCAGTTCCCTTTCTCTTGCCTGTAATAACACCTTTGGAATTCACATAGGCAATATTTCTGTTGGAGCTTGAAAATCTTGCAGTTCCAACCCTGCCTGTAATTTTTAGGGTATATCTTCTGCCCTTTCTCAGAATTAGGCTTGTCCTACTTATTGTAGGATTTTTAACTGTAACCCTTATATACCTCTTAACCTTATTATTGGTAACAGCAATAGTTGCAGTACCTCTGCTAACGGCAGTAATCTTCCCTGTTGAGGAAACTGTCGCTACACGAGAATTTGAAGATTTGTAGGTTGTCCTTCCTACACCATTGCTAACCTTTGCACCAATATACCTTGATGCCCTTCTGTAAAGGGATGTTGAGGTATAAGGCAGAGAAATCTTTGTTGGTGGAACTATTGCATAGTGGAATTTTGATTTAAGCAAGCTGTCATTACCCAGACTTTCCACCTTGATTTTACCCCAAGTAATTTTGCTACCACCATAGTAAACATCAGTAAGTGATGGGCAATCTCTAAAGGCAGAGCTACCAATAGACTTTAGAGTTGATGGAAAATTCACTTTTTTAAGGGACTTACAACTTGAAAAGCACATTTCGTTAATTCGCTCAACGCCCTTTGGAACATTGAGATAGGTTATTGAAGTGTTTGAAAAAGCAGAGTCACCAATAAATCTGACTGATGAGGGTACAACCATTGAGGTGATTCTATTGTTGTCTTTGAAAACACTATTTTCTATAGAAATAATACCACTTGGAAGTGAAACGGTAGCTTCTGTTTTTGTGTATGGGTAAAAATACAGTTTTGTCATATCCTTACTGTAGAGAGAACCGTTCTTTACTGCAAAGTAGGGATTATCCTCATCAACCTTTAAGTCTGAAAGGCTTGTATCCCCAATAAATGGGTTGCCACCGTCAATAGCATTTAGACTTCCAGGGAGAGTTATACTCTTAAGACTTTTACAGAACATAAAAGCCTTTTCTCCAAGAATTGTTAGTGTGTTTGGCAAGGTTATATTAGTAAGGGAAGTGCAGGAGTCAAAGGTTTTTGTTTTTATTTCTGTAACACCCTCTGGTATCACAACATTATCAAGTTTAACGCAATTACAAAAAGCATTATCACCTATTGATTTAAGAGTAGATGGCAAATTGATTTTTTCGAGAAACAAAGAACACCAAAATGCCTTTGAGTCTATACTTTCTAACCCTTCTGGAAGGGTAATAGTATTTGGCATTGACAATTCAAAAGCCTTTTCTCCAATAGTCTTTACTGTACTTGGAACAACAAACTTTTCATCCTGCTTTGTGTTTGGATAACAGAGAAGCTTTGTAAAATCCTTATTATACAAAACTCCCTCCTTTGTAGAGAAGTTCGGATTGTCCTCTGCCACAATTATCCTCTGCAAAAAGCAACTACCACCAAAGGCATTGGAGGAAATTGTGTCAACTGTCTTTGGGATTTTCACTTCCTCGACATAGGTTATATCATTTAATTCATCAAAGTTAATTGCTGTAACTGTGCGTCCGTCATAGGTTTCAGGAATTTCCAAGGTTTTTTCTTCGCCAGTTCCATGGTAGCTTTTTAGGCTAATTCCACCTGACGGCAAAATATCATAAGTGAATTTTCCTGTTGTAGCTCCCAATACATTAAATGTAAAAAAGGAGGTGAATATTAGTGATAAGATGCAAACTACTGATAACAACTTTTTCATATTCATCCTCCTTTCCATATTCTACAATAATATAATAACACTAAATAAAGGAAAGTTCAATGTAATTTTTGTTAACTTTTTACAGTGGAGTGAAAATTATCCCTTTGCAGTGTACCAATTTTCTCCCACAAAAGAATCAGCTACAAGTGGAACTGAAAGGCTAACTGCCTTTTCCATTTCCTCCTGTAAAATCATAGCCACAATCATAGTTTCATTAGCAGGACATTCCACAATGAGTTCATCGTGAACCTGCAAAATAAGTCTTGCTGACAAGTTTTCCTCAGTTAATCTCTTGTCAACCTTAATCATAGCAATTTTGATAATATCAGCTGCAGTACCCTGAATTGGGGCATTTCGTGCCACACGCTCACCAAAAGCCCTTGTCATATGGTTACTTGCTGTTAGCTCCGGCAAATATCTTCTTCTGCCAAAGGTGGTTTCAACATATCCAGTTTCCTTAGCCTGTTCTACTACATTCTTCATATAGCTATCAATACCACTGTAGTGCTTCAGGTAGGACTCAATATAGTGCTTTGCCTCCTTATTGCTAACACCAATATCCTTTGCAAGTGAATAGGCACCAATGCCATAGACAATGCCAAAGTTAACAGCCTTTGCCCTACTACGCATTTGACTTGTTACAAAATCAAGGGGCATATCAAAAACCTGACTTGCAGTTATGGAATGTATATCTTGATTTTCTCTAAAGGCATTTGTCATATTTTCGTCCTTTGAAATATCGGCAAGTACCCTAAGCTCAATTTGGCTGTAGTCGGCATCAACAAGCATACTTCCCTTTTTTGCACAGAAGAACTTTCGCATTTCTCTGCCAAGGTCTGTTCTGACAGGAATATTCTGTAAATTTGGCTCTGTAGAGCTAATTCTGCCTGTTCTTGTTTCTGTTTGGTTAAAGGAGGAGTGTATTCTTCCGTCATCAGCAATAACCTTTAAAAGGCCCTCGCAATAGGTGGAATTTAGCTTACTAAGGGTTCTGTACTTTAGCACCATAGCCACTACAGGATGTTCATTTCTCAGTCCCTCAAGGACATCAGCACTTGTGGAGTATCCTGACTTTGTTTTCTTTTTACAAGGAAGTCCCAAATCCTCAAAAAGGGCAACACCAAGCTGTTTTGGAGAATTTATATTAAACTCCCTGCCAACGGAACTATAAATTTCAGTCTTGAGATTTTCAATTTGACGGCTTAAATCCTCACCAAAGGACTGTATGCCCTCTTTGTCAACAGCAAAGCCAATGTTTTCCATTCTTGCCAGAACTCTTGCAAGTGGAATTTCAATTTCTACAAGTAGCTTCTGCTGATTGCATTCTTTTATTTTCTCTGAAAGAACATTACACAATTCTTCCATTGTGGCAATATCCTTTACAACAGGATTTTCTGTGTCGCAAATATATTCCTCAATTTCATATTCACCATTTAGCCTGTCAATATCATATGAGGATGAGGATGGATTCAAAAGGTATGAGGCAAGGCACACATCAAAGGCTACATTTTCTATTTCAAAGCCATTTTTGTCTGCAAAGGCAAATAATTCTTTTGAAGAATATACATACTTTTCAGCATCACTTTTCAGCACCTCTGCAACAGCTGTTGTCTTTATAACATTTTCCTTTTCAATTATATATAAATAGTCCAAATCAGCCTTACCCTGATTGCTATAGATAAACACCTTTTCACCTAAGTTTACAGTATCACTTTCAGTATAGGTACAGCTTTTCTTTTCCTTATTTAAAGGTGCAGAGGTGGTAATTTCCTTAAGGTGGAACTTATCAATCAGGGAGAAAAGCTCCAGCCTTGCCATCATTCTTGATGCCTCATCAGGCTGAGTGCAATTAACAAGATAGCTATTTATGTCTGTATCAACAGGAACATCAAGACGAATCTCCCCAAGCATACGGCTCATATAGGCTGATTCCCTGCTATCTTTCAATTTTTTTCTCATTCCGTCCTTAATATCTATAGTATCAATATTTTCATATATATAATCAAGGTTGTTAAAACGCTGAATAAGCTCACCTGCACCCTTTGGGCCAATACCTGCAACACCAGGAATACAGTCAGAGGAGTCACCCTGAATTGCCTTAATGTCAATCAGCTGTCTTGGTTTTACACCATAGTCCTCCATAATCTTATCTTCATCATAGACAATGGCATTTGCCTTGCCACCCTTTGTAGATGCAAGTCGCACAGTTACCTTGTCGTTAACAAGCTGTAGGGAGTCCCTATCCCCTGTTGCTATAACACATTCGTTGCCACTATTTTTACAAGCAAAAGAAAGCGTACCAAGAATATCATCAGCCTCAAAGCCTTCCTTAGTTATCATTTTGTAGCCAAGCAGGGACAACAAATCCTTTAAAGGCTGTAGCTGTTGATGTAGCTCCTCCGGCATACCCTTTCTGTTGGACTTGTAACCATCATAGGCCTTATGACGAAATGTAGGAGCCTTTAAATCAAAGGCAATAGCAACTGCGTCAGGGGTAACATCCTCCTGAATTTTAAGTAGCATTGTTAAAAACCCATAAATTGCATTGGTAAACTGACCGTCCTTTGTTGTCAGAGGTCGTATGCCATAATAGGCTCTGTTGAGAATTGAGTTACCGTCAACTACAAGTAGCTTCATATATATTATCCTTTCAATTACATATCATTATCATCCCCATTATAGTACAAATTAACAAAATGTGCAACTAATTATAGCAACTATATATCTATATATTGTGGTAACCAATCCATAGTTCTAAAAAGGAATTTTACTTATTTCTAAATAAGAATTTTTATAAAGAACTAACTCTTACAATAAGGTTACAACCACAACATATAGTATGTTTACAGTTTTGTAATACAATTTATTGTAAACCCCATTGTAATGGGCTTTTATCTTTTTTCCACTAAAAAAAGGGTATAAATTGTTCATAATAACCATTGACTTACCACAATATATAGACTATACTAATAAGGCACTTTAAAAATAATAACTATGTATATAAGAACAATGAAATTACAAAACAGGAGGTATAGTTGTATGATTAAGGAAATAATTAAAAGAGATGGACGAAAAGAGGAATTTAACCTTGAGAAAATAACCAATGCCATTTTTAAGGCAGCACAGGCTATTGGTGGTTCAAATTATCAAGAGGCACAGGACCTTGCAAATCAGGTTTGCGATTACATTGAAAACACAGAGAAAATTCAAACTCCTACTGTTGAACATGTGCAGGATATTGTTGAAAAGCTGATGATTGAAAACGGCCACGCAAGAACATCCAAGGAGTTTATCCTCTATAGAGCAGAGAGAACAAAGCATCGTGAAATGAACACTCAGCTTATGAAGATTTATGAGGACCTTACCTTTAAATCAGCTAAGGACAACGATGTTAAGAGAGAAAATGCAAATATTGACGGCGATACTGCTATGGGTACAATGCTTAAGTATGGTAGCGAGGGTGCAAAGCAGTTCTACAAAATGTATATCCTCAACCCAAAGCACGCAAAGGCACACGAGGACGGAGATATTCATATTCACGACCTTGACTTCCTCACCCTTACAACAACCTGCTGTCAGATTGACTTACTAAAGCTCTTTAAGGGTGGTTTCTCCACAGGTCACGGATATTTGAGAGAACCAAACGATATCGCATCATACTCTGCCCTTGCTTGTATTGCAATTCAGAGTAACCAAAACGACCAGCACGGTGGTCAGTCAGTGCCAAACTTTGACTATGGTATGGCTCCTGGTGTAAAGAAAACCTACAAAAAGCTTTATCGCCAGAACTTAGCAAGAGCCATTGAACTTCTTGCAGAGGTTGATGACATTGACGAAACAATGAACACAGCTAAGGAAATTCTCGACAAGGCTATGGAAATCAGTGGTGACGAACCTGCACTTGAGGCTGGTGAGGCTTATGCAAAGGCTGAACTCCCTATTCTTACAGAAATGTATGGAGAAAAGACAGGTGCAAAGATTCAGAGATTTGCAAAGAAACACGCTGAAAAGGAAATTGACAGAGCAACATATCAGGCTATGGAGGCTCTTATTCATAATCTTAACACAATGCATTCCAGAGCAGGTGCACAGATTCCATTCTCATCCCTTAACTACGGTACCGACACTTCTCCAGAGGGCAGACTTGTAATCAAAAACATTCTTCTTGCAGAGGACGCAGGTCTTGGCAATAACGAAACACCTATCTTCCCTATCCACATTTTCAAGGTTAAGGAAGGTGTTAACTATAATCCAGAGGATAGAAACTACGATTTGTTCAAGTTAGCTATGAAGGTATCAGCAAAAAGGCTGTTCCCTAACTTTAGCTTTATTGACGCACCATTCAACCTACCTTACTACAAGGAGGGCAAGCCTGAAACAGAGTGTGCATATATGGGTTGTCGTACAAGAGTTATGGGTAATGTTTATGACCCAGATAGAGAAATCACCTACGGCAGAGGTAACCTTTCCTTTACATCAATTAACCTACCAAGACTTGCAATTCTTGCTAACAAAAACATTGACTTCTTCTTTGAACAGCTTGACAGAATGGTTGACCTTGTTACAGAACAGCTACTTGAAAGATTTGAAATTCAGTGTCAAAAGCGTGTTCTCAACTATCCATTCCTTATGGGACAGGGCATTTGGCTTGACTCCGACAAGCTCTCCCCACAGGACGAGGTAAGAGAGGTTCTTAAGCACGGAACATTAACCTGTGGATTTATCGGCCTTGCAGAGTGTCTAAAGGCTCTTACAGGCAAGCACCACGGCGAAAGCCCTGAAAGTCAGCGACTTGGACTTGAAATTGTTGGCTTTATGAGAAAGAAAATGAATGAGGCTTGTGACAAGTATCACCTTAACTTCTCTGTTATTGCAACACCAGCCGAGGGACTTAGTGGTCGTTTTGTAAGAATCGACAAAGAGAAATTCGGCATCATTCCAGAGGTTACAGACAGAGATTATTACACAAACTCCTTCCATGTTCCTGTTTACTACAACATTTCTGCCTTTGATAAAATCAGAATTGAAGCTCCATATCACAATCTTACAAATGGTGGTCACATCAGCTATATTGAGCTTGACGGTGACCCATCTGAAAACCTTGACGCATTTGAGGCTGTTATCAGATATATGAAGGAGCAGGGCATTGGCTATGGTTCAATTAACCACCCTGTTGACCGTGACCCTGTTTGTGGTCACACAGGAATCATCGGCGATGTTTGTCCTCAGTGTGGCAGACGAGAAGGTGACTCAGGCACAGGCTTTGAAAGAATCAGAAGAATTACAGGCTACCTTGTAGGCACAGTTGACAGATTCAACGACGCAAAGCGTGCAGAGGTTGAGGACAGAGTTAAGCACAATGTTATAAGCGACTGTGGTTGCGAGTGTTGTGGGTAACGAGGCTGTATAATGGATAACATTGACAATTTAGATAAAAAAGAAAATACCCTTAGACTTGCAGGAGTAGTAAGGGAATCCATTGTGGACGGGCCAGGAATAAGAATGACTCTGTTCACACAGGGTTGCCCTCACCACTGCGAGGGTTGCCACAATCCGGAAACCTGGGATTTTGACAAGGGTTATGACGGCAACATTGAAAAGATTTTTCAGCTTGCAAAAAAGGACCCACTACTACAGGGACTTACCTTTTCAGGTGGAGAGCCTTTTTGTCAGCCAAAGCCACTAACTAAGCTTGCAAAAATGTGCCACAAAGAGGGTTACAACATTTTCTGCTATACCGGCTACACCTTTGAAAAAATAATCTCCTCCTTTGACACACATCCTGAATGGAAAGACTTCTTAGAGGAAATTGATTATCTGGTTGACGGTCCATTTATCCTTGCCCAGAGAAGTCTTATGCTCCACTTTAGAGGTAGCAAAAATCAGCGACTTCTTGACGTTAAAAAGAGCCTTGCACAAGGCAAGGCCGTTGAGGCAGAGGGTGTATAAACTTAATAAAGAGGGATTTCCCTTCTAATTCAAAAAGCACAGCAATTTTGCTGTGCTTTTACTTTGTTATTCTGTTGTTCCTGTTCCTGTTTCTTCTGCGTTATTCTCAACAACATTTCTTTCTGCCAGTCTTAGCAGGGCTGAGGCAGACTTTTCAAGGGTTGACCAACCAGCCTTATGAACATCATCCATAGCTTTTTCGTCAGTTTCTGCAATAAGTGCGTGACCCTTTACTGATGGGTGAATAAAATCACTTTGTATAAGCTCTGTTGAATTTGTTTCCTCATAATATTCACGGAAAACCTTTTCAACATCGGCAATAATCATATTGCTGTCAGTACTTGCCTCATTATTATAAATATCAATAAAGTCCTGACGGAAAATCTGAACAAGGTCGTTGAGAACCTGCGTTATTCTATCCTTATGACCAAGGAATGGGTTATAGACATTTTGTAAAACGATTTTCGCCTTTGGGTTAAGCTCCCTTATACTTTCGTGAATTAAATGGATATTTTTTTCAACAGTAGTTACAAGGGTATTTATTACATCACTGTCCCTACCCTTACTAATAATTTCAAGCAGTTCTGTAATACTTGATTCATAGCCAAGGTGGAGAAAATCGTTGCCACCTATTGAAATTATTACAGTTTCAGCATCCTGAATGTGCTTTTTCACAACAGAATTTTCAGTTATTATTTTTAGTAAATCTGTTGTGGTGTCGCCACTTACTGCGTCATTAAACAGTCTGTAATCCCTGTCCTCAGCAATAATATTGCCGTAAATATCCTTTGGGGATTCAATTCCGTAGCCATAGGCTATGGAGTCACCAAGGACAACAAGGATATCCGTCTTAACCTCTGCACTTGCAAAAGTGGAGCTTGAAATCATTAGCACAATGGCCAATACAAAACTTATTACACCTTTATAATACTTCTTTATCTTCATAACTTTTCCTTTTCTGAATAAAATTTATACTTTTCCTTTACTTTAGCAACTCAACAGGCAATGCAAACCATTCTCTTACAAAGTAGGTTGGCACAATGTACGGCGTAGTATTTGCATTAACAGCACCAATTTCTGTATCTATTCCCTGTTTCTTTGCAATTATTCTTGCCCTTAGCTGATGATATGGGTCTGTTGCAATAGCGATGTTATCAGGGAGATTATTTTCCTTAATAATCTCATAGGAATTTTTGATATTTTCCTGTGTGTTTCTTGACTTATCTTCAAGTATCAATCTATCCTCTTGAATACCCATTTTTGTAAGCTGTTCAAACATACCTTGAGCCTCTGATATACTTTCGTTCTCCCCTTGTCCACCTGAAAGTACAGCCTTGGCTTTTGGATGCTTAACAAGATAATTATAGGTTGCGTCAATTCTACCCTTTAAGCTTGCGCTTGGAGTATGGTCCTTATGCACTAAAGCCCCTAAGGTTATTACTGTGGAATTTTCCTTTGGAGTAATAGAGGAAAAATACAGCATTGCAGATGTGCAAACAATGGCATAAACAGAAAAAAGGGCAATACCTATCTGACAAAATCTCCAAATAAACCTTGTTAAACCTCTTTTCAGAAACCCTTTCTTTATTTTTTTAAAGGTCTTGTGGAACAGGCAACGCAAGAACACAAATGTGCATATGGATACACCTACAATGTTACCTATGTTTAAAATATGCCTAAAAAATGTTGTTGCAAACCATAGTGCCATAAAGCCACTGACTATGGCAAGGATAATTCTAACAAATTTCATAATCACACCTCACCACTATTATATCACTAACTGTAGAATTATCAATATTTAAGTTGAAAAAAACAACCTCACAGCTTTGCGAGGTTGTTTGCATTTGATTAGTTCTGTTTTCTAACTATTTTGTATTCGTCATAAGGCTCGTAAAATGCGCAGTTGTCAAAATTACCCTGCATAAATTTTACAGCCTCATCCTCATCTAAATTCACATCACAGGTGTAGTAATCAAATTCTTCATCATAAATATAATGTGAGCAAATATCACAATTAGACTTTCCCATACTTTCTCCTTATCTGTAGAAATCTGATTATAACGATTTTTCAACATCATAAACAAGATTTATACCATTTGAGCTATTTGTACAACCTCTTTATTAAAATAATAAACCCTTGGAACACGCTTACCTATATCGCAGACAAACTCATAGTTAAAGCTACCTGCTTTTTCTGAAATTTCCTCACAGGAAATTTCCTCTCCATTATCCTTGCCCATAAGGGTTACTTCATCACCCATTTTTACATCAGGAATATTTGTCACATCTACCATAAACTGATCCATACACACTCTACCGATAATTGGGGCTTTTTTTCCTTTTATAATAACCTCACCCTTATTACTAAGGCTCCTTGGGTAGCCGTCAGCATAGCCAACAGGAATTGTGGCAACTGTTGTTTCCTTATCCGTTACATATGTACCACCATAGCCAACTGCAACACCACTTGGCAGGTTTTTTACAAAGGAAACCACTGATTTCCATTCCATAGCAGGGATAATTGGAAAGGCAGATTTGTCCATTTCCTCACTTGGGTAAAGGCCATAGCTTATAATACCACTTCTGCAAACATTTAGTTGCATATCAGGTAGCTCCATAATACCTGCTGAATTACTTATGTGGAGCATTGGAATGGAAATTCCAATATTCTTTAACCTTTCATTAAAGGCCATAAATCTATTATACTGATTTTCAGCATAGGACTTGTCCTTTTCGTCAGCCCTTGCAAAATGGGAGAACATACCCTCAATTTGGATATTTGGCAAAAGTGAAATTTGCTTAATAACTTCTACACTTTCTTTGTTATCAATAAAGCCTATTCTGCTCATACCTGTATCAAGCTTAATGTGAATTTTGGCTACAGACCCCAATTTTACTGCTGTTTCTGAAAGAGCCTTTGCCATATCATAGGTAAAAATTGCAGGTCGCAAATTGTATTTAATAACATCCTCATACTGACTTGGGTGGGTAAATCCAAGAAGTAGTACAGGCTTAACAAGTCCGGCATTTCTAAGCACAATACCCTCCTCCACAATGGCAACAGCGTACTGGTCGATAACATCATCACAGTATTTTGCAATCTGCACAGCACCGTGACCATATCCGTCAGCCTTAATAACAGCCATAAGGTCAGTACCCTTTTTCAGCCTACTCTTTGCAAGAGAAAGGTTATGATGTATAGCGTCAAGGTTCACATCTGCCCTGACACGCATATATTTATCCATAAAAACACTTCTTCTAAACTATTTTTCTTTTTACATTATACCTCTACATTAGTCTTTTATCAAGTTTATTTAAGAATTTATTTTCTACCCACCCAAATACAACTCGACAATTTTTTTCTAATATGTTATCATTAAGTAAACTATAATAATAGGTGCATAGAATGACTTTAACTTATATACTTAACACAGAACCTCTAAATAACAGAGAATTGTTTGAAGAAAAGCTAAGCCTTGTTGATGACACACGAAAAAACAAGGTGCTAAGGTTACCACCCTCCTCCCAAAGGACCTCCCTTGGCGCAGGACTTCTCATTAGAGAATTTGTTGGGGAGATTACCTCCTACAACAAACAGGGCAAACCCTTATCCAATACAACACAATTTAATATTAGTCACAGTGGTAAATTTGTTGTGCTTTCAGTGAGTTCTGCTCCTGTTGGTGTTGACATTGAAGTTATGCAAAGGAATAGAAATGAAATTGCCAAAAGATTCTTTGCCAATGATGAATATCGTCAAATTGAGGAAAGTGAAAATCAAGATGAAACTTTTACTAAAATTTGGACTTTAAAAGAGGCTTTCCTCAAGTGCATTGGAACAGGCATTGGTGAATATATGCGAAATTTCGCAATTTTCCTTGGTGAGGAAATTACCGTAAGACAAAAAATCACAGACAAAAGCTACTATTTTAAGGAATACCCTGTTGAGGGATACAAGCTTTCTGTTTGTAGTGAGGATTGTTCCTTTGGGGAAAATCTTATTGATGTTACTGAAAAAATATTAGGCAAAGAATAATGATTCTTTTACAGAATTTTCTATAGTTACAATATTCTACAAATAATTACATTTTTGAATTTTTTTCTCAAAATATTGACTACTGATAATGTTTTTGTTAAAGTAGTAGTATAGGAAAATAATATGAAAATAATAGGAGGATATTATGAAGAAAATTTCCATAATTATGTCCATACTACTTGCATTTTCAACACTTCTGTTTGTTGGATGTAGCAGTAGTAATGAGGACAGTAAAAATGTTACAGAGGCTACATTTAAAGAGCCTACAATAACAGTTAGTGAATCTGCAACATTCTCTTTCAAGCAGAACACATCTACAACAAAGGCTACAACAAAAGCTACAACAAAGGCAACAAAGTCTACAACAGAATATGTGCCTGAAACTGAATACACAGAGGCATACACAGAAGAATATACAGAAGAATACACTGAGGAATACACAGAAGCTTATACAGAAGAATATACAGAGGAATACACTGAAGAATATGAAGAACCAAACTATGGTTACATCGATTACTACGAGGCATCCTCAAGAAATCTTACTGAAAGTGATGTTCAAGGTGTTGACCCAAGCACTGTACAGAGCGTAATCAACGATATTTATGCTCACAACGGCTATATCTTTAAAACACCGTCAATCCGTGAATACTATGAGAGTCAGGATTGGTACAAAGGCACTACAGAATCCGAGGCAGAGGCAGAGGCCAACTTTAACTCTTACGAGAGATACAATAAAGACTTCCTATCATACTACAGATAATTATAATTAAAAAGAAAGGCAGGTTTCGACTTGCCTTTTTTATTAGAGGAGAAAAAAAATATGAACGATTATGTAAGGGTTGCATCGGCTGTTATTGACACAACTGTTGCAGACACAAAGAGGAATACACAACAGCATATTGAAATGATGAAAACAGCATCAACAAACAATGTTGATATTACTGTTTTTCCTGAGCTTTCCATTACAGGCTACACCTGTCAAGATTTGTTTTTCCAGCAGGAATTACTTGAGAATGTTAAAAAAAGCATTGTGGAGCTTTGCGAGGCGTCAAAGTGGTACAAAGGCATATTTGTTGTTGGTGCGCCTATTGAAAGTGAAGGTCAGCTTTACAACTGCGCTGTTGTTATTGCCAACGGAAATATAAAAGGTATTGTACCAAAAACCTATCTTCCAAATTACAATGAATTTTATGAAAAGCGTTGGTTCAGCTCCTCTTTGGATAAAGAGGATATTATGGGTGTTGAAATCGGTGAGCTTTGGGGTAATTTCCATACCGATATTTTTGAAACTGAACATTTTAAATTCGGTGTGGAAATCTGCGAGGACTTATGGGCCCCTATTCCTCCTTCCTCTACCCTTGCATTAAAGGGTGCAGAAATTATCCTTAATCTTTCTGCAAGTAATGCTATTATCGGCAAGAGCGAGTATGTTCGTTCAATGGTAAAGCAAAATAGTGGTAGCAACATTTGCACCTATGTTTACTGTTCAGCAGGTAGTGGGGAAAGCACACAGGATTTAGTGTATAGTGGACATTCCCTCATTTGCGAAAACGGAACTATCCTAAAGGAAAACAAGGAGATTATTGACAACAACTATCTTCTAATCAGTGACACCGACCTTGGTAAAATCCGTCACGACAGAAGAAAGAATAAAACCTTTAAGGATTGTGCCAAGAAGTTTGAGTGTATAATAAAGCGTTTAGATTACGAATCATTTCCTGTTCATATCGAGGATATTCCGGAGCCTGTTACCAACGGCAAAATGTATCCTGTAAATAAAACCCCATTTGTACCCTCTGACAATAGCAAAAAGCTACAGAGATGTATGGAAATATTCTCAATGCAGGTTGAAGGACTTAGAAAGAGAATTTCTGTTATTGGTGGTAAAATGGTTGTTGGCGTTAGTGGTGGTCTTGACTCCACCCTTGCCCTACTTGTATGTGCAGAAACAGCAAGGAGAATGAACAAGCCACCAACTGATGTTGTGGGAGTTACAATGCCTTGCTTTGGAACAACTGACAGAACCTACAACAATTCAATCAACCTTATGAAATCTCTTGGCATTACACTTATGGAAATTCCTATTGCCGATTCCTGCCGTCAGCATATGGCTGATATTGGTCACGATGAAAGCATTAAGGATATTACCTATGAGAATGTTCAGGCAAGAGAGAGAACACAGGTGCTAATGGATGTTGCCAACAAAATCGGTGGCATTGTGGTAGGAACAGGTGACCTTTCAGAGCTTGCCCTTGGCTGGTGCACATATAACGCTGACCATATGTCTATGTACGGTGTCAACGCATCAATTCCAAAGACCCTTATTAAGTGGATGATTGATGCAGTTGCAAAGAATGATGTGTTTAGAGGTAGCACAGAAATTCTTATGGATATTATTGATACTCCAATTTCTCCAGAGCTTTTGCCACCAACAGAGGACGGCAAAATCGCTCAAAAAACAGAGGAAAAGGTTGGACCATATATACTACACGACTTTTTCTTGTATTATGTTCTCCGTTTTGGCTTTAGGCCAAGGAAGATTTATGACCTTGCAGTTAATGCCTTCGAGAAGGATTTTGACAAATACACAATTCAGAAGTGGCTGAGAATTTTCTATCAAAGGTTCTTTACACAGCAGTTCAAAAGGAGTTGTCTGCCAGACGGTGTAAAGGTTGGTACAGTTTGCCTCTCCCCAAGAGGTGACTGGAGAATGCCTACAGACTCATCTGCAAAAATATGGCTTGATGAAGTTGATATGCTAAATAAGGAAGAATAAAATTAAGGCTTAGGTAATTCAAACTTACCTAAGCCTATTTTTTATACTATAAAATTATCAATTAGTCTTGTTTTACCTATATATACTGCCATGGCTACCAATGTGTCATTTTTTATTTCTTCAACAGGTAGCATTGTTTTGCCGTCAACTGCCTGAACATAGTCAATTTTTGCAAGAGGTTCTTTTTCAATGAGTTTTTTCATCTCTGAAGTAACCTTTTCTGCATTTTTTTCGCCACTCTCTATTAGCTCTTTGCCAAGTGCAACTGCCTTTGAAAGGCAAAGGGCAGATTTTCTTTCCTCGCTATTAAGATAAGTATTTCTGCTTGACTTTGCAAGGCCGTCACTTTCTCTAATAATTGGGCAACCAACAATTTCAATATCGTAGGACATATCCCTAACCATCTTCTTAATTATTGCAAGTTGCTGTGCATCCTTCTCTCCAAAAAATGCCTTATCAGGAGTTACAATATTAAAGAGCTTTGCAACTACTGTACAAACCCCACGGAAGTGGATTGGTCGAGTTTTGCCACAGAGTTGCTTTGGCATATCCGAAAGAATTTCCACAAATGTGGCTGAATCCTCTGTGTACATCTCACTAACCTCAGGATGAAAAACAAGGTCAGCACCAAGACTTTCGCACAGCCTTGTATCAGCTTCAAAATCCCTTGGGTATGACTCCAAATCCTCATTTGGAGCAAACTGTGTTGGATTAAGGAACACACTTACTACAGTTTTGTCGCAGTTTTCTACAGACTTTTTTATCAGACTTCCGTGACCTTCGTGGAGGTAACCCATTGTTGGCACAAGGCCAACTGTTAGTCCCTGCTTTTTCCACTCCTTAACCTGTTCTCTTACTTCCTTTATTGTTTCTGCAATCTTCATTTTATTCACCCTTTAGCTTATCAATAATTTCCTTTTCAATTTTAAACCCGTATTCCTCACTTGGAAAAGCCTGTGACTTAACCTCTTTGTCATATTCAGTAAAGGCATTTGTCATTACTTCTCCTAAGTTTGCATATCTCTTAACGAATTTTGGCACATAGTCGCTGAACATACCCAGCATATCCTGATACACAAGAACCTGTCCGTCAGCGCCACTTCCACCACCAATGCCAATGGTTGGAACATGGAGTAGTTCTGTAATATATGACACAAGGTCGCTTGGTACACATTCAAGAACAACTGCAAATGCACCTGCCTCCTGTACTGCAAGGGCGTCAGCAACAATTCTTCTTGCTGTATCCTCTGTTTTTCCCTGAACCTTAAAGCCACCAAAGGCATTTACACTTTGAGGTGTCATTCCAATATGAGCCATAACAGGAATACCGGCATTTGTAATTGCCCTTATCTGCTCCTTAACCTCAATTCCTCCCTCAAGCTTAACGGCATTTGCCCTTGCTTCCTTCATCAGCCTACCTGCATTGGTTAGTGCCTGTTCTGTTGACACCTGGTAGGACATAAATGGCATATCCACCACAACCATTGTATTTTTACAGCCTCTTGCAACAGCACCACCGTAGGTTATCATATCCTCCATTGTTACTGACAGAGTGTCCTCGTATCCAAGCATAACATTACCAAGGCTGTCACCAACAAGAACTGCATTTATTCCTGCATTATCCATTAGCTTTGCTGTTGAATAGTCGTAGCAAGTCAGCATTGAAATCTTCTCTCCCCTTGCTTTCATTTCGGCAAAGGTTGCAACTGTGTTTTTCTTCATAATTCTTCCCCTTTCAGTAGCTCTGTTAGCTTACTGTAATCTCTGTCAGGATTTTTCTCCTGTGCTATTTTTAGTATCTGCTGTGAAAGTAAGATATAAACTCCCCTTTCTCTGCCACTAAGGACAGACAGGTGCTTTTTCACCGTTTCGGTGTCGCACCTTTCCACAGGGCCTGTAAGACTTTCTTTCACATCCTTTTCAGCTATGTGGGTTATATTGCTTGTAATTATTGGGGAAATCGCCTTTAGGGCATTTTCCCTTGAAAAGCCACATTCCGTCAACAAACCAAGGCTAATATCCATTAACCCAACTGCAAGATTACTGCAAATTGCTGATGCGCAGTGGTATTTTCTTTTGGACTCTGAATCTATAATCTGGAAGCTATTGTTGCAGTTTTGTAGAAGTTCTGAAATTATCCTAACTCCTTCGTTACAGCCTTCAATAGCAAAAAAGCCATCTGTTATTTCTCTGTAAGAATTATATTTACTACTTACAGCTAATAACGGATGGACTGAACAAATATATGCACCATAACGCTGTGCATCAGGGAAAACCTCCTGAGCTGAAACTGCGCCACTACAGTGACAAATCAACTTACCTTTTATTGCTTTTTTGTCAAGGAGGCTATACACCTTACCAATCAACATATCGGGAACTGTCAGGAATAGGGTGTCACAATCATTCAAAAGTTCAATAATGCTTTCATAGGGTTTAGAGGAGGTAAACTCCCCTGCCTTTTCGCTACAAGAAAAATCCTTGTCATAATAGCCTGTAATGGTGTAACCCTTGCTACTAAAATACTTTCCAAGGGTAAAACCCACCTTGCCTGCTCCTGCAAATCCAATTTTCATATAATCACCTCTTTAGGGTGACACCTAAGTCTTATTCCCAAGGGATATAAGCTATAAAGGTTAATTTTAAAATCAAAGTATGGTACTATTTTTTTCAAATACAGTCCACTGATATAATATCACTTTACCATAGAAATGTAAAGAAAAAATCCTCCCTTTAAGGAGGATTTTAAGGAATTTTTATTCCACTTTAATTAGTAGTTTTCACATCTAATTTCAAAGTATGCCTGTGGGTGGGCACAAACAGGGCAAACCTCTGGAGCTTTTGTACCAACTACAATGTGACCACAGTTGCGACACTCCCAAACCTTCACTTCACTTCTTTCAAACACCTGTGCTGTTTCAACATTGTTAAGAAGTGCTCTGTATCTTTCCTCGTGGGTTCTTTCAATGGCAGCAACGGCTCTGAACTTTTCTGCAAGTTCTGTAAAGCCTTCTTCCTCTGCTGTCTTAGCAAAGCCATCATACATATCGGTCCACTCATAGTTTTCTCCAAGGGCAGCATCATTTAGATTTTCTGCTGTGTCACCAATGCCCTGAAGCTCCTTAAACCAAATTTTTGCGTGTTCCTTTTCGTTGTTAGCAGTATCAAGGAAAATTTCAGCAATCTGCTCAAAGCCCTCTTTCTTTGCCTTTGATGCAAAGAAAGTGTATTTATTTCTTGCCTGTGACTCACCTGCAAAAGCAGCCATAAGGTTCTTTTCTGTCTGTGTGCCTGAATATTTATTTGCCATTATTATCTCTCCTTTAAAATCTTTTCTGCATTATTTATGCAGACCTTTGCATATATTATACGCAAAAATGGATAATTTTACAACAGTAATTTATATTTTTTATTGGAATTTTAGTGCAATATATTTTGGATTTTCTCCCATAGTATAAATATTAGAAATTCTATTTTTGCTACCTAATGAATGCCAAAAAACATCACTTTCTCCGTTACCCCAATATATTCCAACATGGTGGTGGTTGCTCAGCATATACTCATTACTTTTGTTGGCAATAAAGAGTATATCGCCCTGTTCAAGGAAGCCTGACATAAGCATTTCCTTAACGCTGGAGAACTGTCGTCTTGTTATACCACGGCTTTCATAAAGTCCAACCCATCCACCTAAGGTTGGAATAAGGTCGGTTCTGCCCTTGCTTTTCCTTGCAGGAATAGTTAGAGCGTGCCACACAAAGCCTGTGCAATTAAGTCCTGGCTCACCGTAGATGTTATTTGCACCGTTTTTACCTTTACAGTCACCGTTTGGATTACGACAGTCAAAAGGTCTGTACTTGGTGTTTACATAATAATTATCATCCTCGTGGGATTTCATCCAATTCATATAGGTTGAAGGCTTGATTTTAAGCACATCGGAAATCGTTGTACCTGTGTAGCCATTGAAGCCAACCTGCTTTTTAACCTTAACCTTACAAACCCCTTTATGGCCGTTAAATGCACGAACGGAAATATAGGCTGTACCAATTTTGTTATGGGACTTAATTTTACCTGTCTTTGCATTAACACTTACTACAGAAGGATTACTTGAGCTAAACACCATAGTGTTGGAATATGCATCCTTTGCTATTTGATAGTCAAGGTCAAAGCTTTTGTTTCTTTCAAGCCAAAGTTCTTTTCTGCTAATTTTTACAATCCCAGGTTGTTTCTTTACAGTAATTCTGCATTTGGCAGTTTTGCCATTATAGGTTCTTACTGAAACAGTTGTTGTGCCTACTCTTAATGCTTTAATAGTAACATTCTTTCTTGTAGGATTTATAATCTGCACAATACCCTTTTTGGAGCTTTTCCAAGTATAAGCTGATGAGTAGGAGTTACTGTCTATGATTGTTTTTAACTGTAGCTTTTCTGTTCTGCCCAGAGTCATAGTATTTTTGCTTAGCTTTATGCTATTTGGGGCTTTTTTCACTACAATGTTGCAGGTTCTTTTTCTGTTATTGCCTGTACTTACAATGATTTTTGCTTTACCAACATTTTTTGCTGTAATTACACCATTGTTATCAACTTTTGCAATATAGTCATTACTGCTTTTAAAGGTGATTTCTGTTTTAGCATTTTTAGGAACAAGAGTAGCCTTTAGACTGCGCTTTTCGTTCTTACCAAGGGTTAGTAGCTTGGCATTTATATTCACCTTGTTTGGCAAAATGTCAAAATGGAATTGATTTCTCCTTGCATAATACTGTGCTGTTGTGCCACTATATCCCTCAAGTGAAAGTCCTATTCTTTTCTTACCCTCGGCATTGTAGCCAAGGGATTTTGGTGCAATATAAGTAACGGTAAAGGGAATATAGTATTCCACAGCATTATCAGCATTTACAAAGGCATTTTCCTTAATTGAAACAACTATCTTATTATCAAGCCTTGTAGGGATTGAGATTCTTCTTCTGTTATAGTTATATCCCACAACCGAAACTGTTCCGTTGCTATTTTCAATGTACTGAAAACCATTCTCCGTCTTTACGCTGTCTGCAAAGGCTGTTGGAGCTACAGTTAAGCTACTAAGAATTGTTAAAATTATGAGTATAACTGAAAATACTTTCTTCATTTTATCACCTATTATTCGTTATTATCCCTCAACACAATGCCAGAAAGGCAACCATTATCCTGAGGTACTGAAGGCTCTGTAGCCTGTGGCTCTTGCTGTGGTTCTGTCTGGGGCTGGGTTTGTTCTTCCTGCACCTCTTGTTGCTGAGCCTGTGCTATAGCTTGTTGCTGAGCCTCATATTCTGCCTGTCTTTTAGCTTCTTCCTGTGCAATAGACTCTGCAATACTTGCTTCCTCAGCAAGTCGTTTTTCCTCTGCAATACGCTTTGCTTCCTCAATAGCCTTCTTTTTAGCTATTGCCTTGGCAAGTCTTGTCTGATAAAGGGTAAGCTCCTTATTTTTTGTATTGATGCTTTCTCCACTATTGACACTTAGATATGTTATGTAGGAATAATTTTTCTCCCTACAAAGTGTAAGTGAAGATATATCATAGAAAGGAATTTTACTTATTGTATGAGTTTTGTTGTCCCTATATTTTACCTTAACATCATAATTTTCTCTGTCCTTTTGGGTAATTGGTAGGTAAAGTGTAACCTTACTTCCCTTTTTAATATTCTTTTCAAGAATATTACTACTCCAAGACTTTGAATTAGATTTTTTGATATAGATTTCCTCAACATTGGCAGACTGATTATAAAGGTAAACATAGCCTTTATCCTTTTTGTTAACTGCCTTATGCTCATAGCTACGGACATTTTTGCAGGAGCCAATAACTTCTGTAGCGTCCTTAACTCCAAAAACAGAATTTAACGGATAATTCTTTTGTATATTCTCTGTTTTTTCGGCAATAGAGGTGTAGTTGTTATTATTCTTTAAAAGAACTTTAATTTCAACCTTACCCTTTGGTATTGTATCATTTGAAAAATAAGCCTTAAAGCCATAGTCATTCTGCTTGCCGTTTTTGACAAAGCTCATATTAAAAGCAGGATAGGTTTTTGTTTTGCCTTTATTATCTGTAATCTGTATTAAAAATTCAGACTTTTCATCAAGGCTTTTGCTATCTGCTGTGCCACTGATAACATAAAAATTATCCTTTGCCTTAATTGTTATATTAGTGGAGGTTTTTTCTTTTTTAGAACTAACATTCTTTACTGCTTTACTTTCAATTTCAGGAGCAAAGTAGATAAAGTCCTTTAAATGCCTTTCCACAATTTCCACTACAACTACATCAGGATTGTAGGCTGTTATGTCATTCTGAACCTTATAATCAGTAAAATAATCTGACTTTGTTTTACTGTAGTGGGCAACTTCAAACTCACTTGACATAAGAGGGATAAGGGTGTTACCAAAGGAATCCCTATACATCAATAGTTTTCCTGTACCGGCTGGACAGGTTGTTGTTATGCTGTCACCCTCCACATTTATTTTACTGTCAAGCTCTCCGTAGGTTTTATAGACAGAATTGTTTTCGCTTTTTGAAAAGACAGGAAAGGCTGTGTTTGACAAATCTCCTGTGTAATTTGTGTCAACAGGAGCTTCCTCTTTATATGTGTTGTGAGGCACTCTTGCCTTTGACATAATCTCATTATAAGCAAGAACAGCACCCTTGCCATTCCAATGGGAGTCCATTTTCAGATACAGAGTTTCCTCCTGGGATTTAAACAGGTCATACATATTTGCGTAGTTGACCTTTTCCTCTGCAAGTAGCTTTGAGATATTAAGTAGATTGGTGTTGTTGCCAACCTTTTTAATATAGTAAGGCATATTTTCGGGATAGAGGGTATTTTTGTTGGCAGGAATTGTAAAAACAAAATCTGCGCCTTGAGCCTTTACTGCATTTTCAAGTAGCTTTACATTATGGGCGATACTGAACATTTCTCTTTTTGAAAAATTATCGTTGCCCTTGTAACTTTCCTCTGTAGCTGAGGCATAGAGCCAACCATTTTTTCCAACTGTAATATTATCTACAGATGAAACACCGAATACATCTGCCATTATTCTGGAATTAAGGGAAACCATTTCGGTACGAAAACCACAGTTGTTTGTAAACCATTGTCCCATTTCTTGGAGATACCTGGTATTCAGCTTATCTTCATTTGTAAGGCTTGGAATTTCACCGTTATTTTCCTTTGTTCCAGAGGTACTAACCCCAACAAAAACAAGGGGAATAAGGCAAATTATCAAGCCTGCAACAATATAAATTATCTTCATTTTCTTAGTCATAGCTCATACCCCCTTAAAATCTAAAGTAAATAAATGGGTTGTATGAACCACTTGCAAGGTTAATAATACAAACTGCAAGAAGTACCAAACTTCCAATATAGGTAAGGGAATTTACTACCGAAATAGCCTTTGTTCCCTGTGTTTTGCTGATGATAAAATTCTTGACAGGTAGAGAAAATACCACTGCAAAGATAAGTGCAGTAATAAACAGAGGTGTCATCTCTCCCATAAACAGACTAAGGGCAGATGAGTTCATATTAAAGCCAGAGAACATCTTTTCAATAATCATAATTCCCTGTGAAAGGGTGTCTGCTCTAAAGATGACAAACCCGACTGTAACCACAAGGAGAAGATAAATATGCTTAATAATTTTTGGTAGCTTAATCTTTGGTGCGTAGGTTTCAATGAGCAGGAATATTCCGTGGTAAAGACCCCATATTACAAAAGTCCAACTTGCACCGTGCCATATGCCTGTGCAGAAAAACACAATAAGTCTGTTAAGACAGGCTCTTGCCTTGCCCTTCCTGTTGCCACCAAGTGGTATGTAGAGATATTCCTTAAACCAAGTGGAAAGGGAAATATGCCACCTTCTCCAAAAGTCCTTAACGCTAACTGCTGAATATGGATAGTTAAAGTTCTCCTTAAAGTGGAAGCCAAACATCATACCAAGACCAATAGCCATATCGCTGTAGCCACTAAAGTCATAGTAAATCTGCATAAGGTAACCAACTGCCCCAAGCCAAGCAACAAGTATGTTAATGTCATTTGGGTTTGATGCAAAAATCACATCAACTGCCCCAGCCATAGTATTGGCAATCAGCACCTTTTTTCCAAGACCTGTTATAAATCTTCTAAATCCCTTTACCACAAGGTCAAGGCTATGGGTTCTGTTATCAATCTGTTTTTCAATATCGTGATACTTGATAATAGGTCCTGCAATAAGCTGTGGAAAAAAGGATATGTAGAGCATAACCTTTGCCAAATTCTTCTGTGGCTTAACATCACCTCTGTAAACATCAACAACATAGGACAGAGCCTGGAATGTGAAAAATGAAATACCGATTGGTAATGCAATTTTGAGAACAGGAATTGAAAGTCCCGTTATGGTATTAAGGTTCTCAAGCAAAAAGCCTGTGTATTTGAAGAAACCTAAAATTCCCAGATTCAACACCACATCAATTACGAGAAACAGCTTTTTGTGGCTACTTTTTCCTACAAGCAAGCCAAAAATGTAGTTCATACATATGCTGAAAAGCATTATTAGTACATAGACAGGCTCACCATAGCCATAAAAGGTAAGACTTGCCACTATAAGCAGGGCATTTTTAATTTTCTTATTAGGAATTATGGTGTAGAGAAGAAACACCACGGGAAGAAAAACACATATAAAACTAAGTGAACTAAACTCCATATTTTTTCTTTCCTTCTTGCAAATTACTTTTTGTATGCAATAGCTGCACTACTGTAGGTTTTCATAAATCCGTTTACACCAAGTTCCTTTTCTAAATCAGGGTCAAAGGTATAAACCACACCTGAAATTTTCATTTCAACCCAACCGTGAGGTGTCCAACCACCATTGTAGGCAGGGCAATATCCTCTTATTACCTTGCCATTATATCCAATTTCATTGGCAAGGAACATAAATTTACTTGCAAAAGCGTAGCAGTTACCCTTGCCATATCTGAAGGCTTGATATCCGTAGTATTCATCAGTACCGTTTAAAATTAGCTTTTTGTAGCTGGTGGTTTTTACTGTATATTTATAAAGTGCATATAGCTTATCAATATCTGTTCTTTTGCCCCTTGTCTGGCTCTTTACAACTGAAAGAACCTTATCTCTAATATATTTTGAGGAAGAAGTCAGTGCGCCTGTTTTTGTGAATCTGTAACCATTATAGGTTGTGTTCTTGCAGAGTGTGCCATTATTTCTGGCAAAGTAGTAGTTGTTATTGTACTTTTGCCAACCTGTTTTCATAACTCCGTATTTATCAAAGTAATATGAGTTTTTGCCAATGGTTTTCAGTCCTGTATAAGCAGAGCCTTTTTTACCCAAAGAGCCTGTTGGTGCAAAGTAGTAGGTTTTATTGCCATAGGTCTTCCAGCCTATTGTCATTCTGCTATAGTTATCAAAATAATATTTGCTGTTGCCAATGTTTTTTAGTCCTGTATAAGCAGAACCCTTTGTTCCCAAAGAACCTGTTGGCGCAAAGTAATAGGTTTTACCACCATAAATTTTCCAGCCTGTTGTCATTCTGCCGTAGCTGTCAAAGAAATATCTGCTTTTGCCAATGGTTTTCAGTCCTGTATAAGCAGAACCCTTTGTTCCTAAAGAGCCTGTTGGTGCAAAGTAATAAGTTTTACCACCATAAATTTTCCAACCTGTTGTCATTCTGCCATAGCTGTCAAAGTAAAACTTTTTTCCTGAAATGGTCTTAAAACCAACTGCTGCATCACCGTTTGCCTGGAAATAATAGTTTTTGCCACTTAGTGTTTTCCAACCCTTTTGCATAACACAGCTATCGTGGAAATAATAGTATTTATTGTTAATTTTCTTCATACCCTTTGCAGCACATCCACTACTGTAGAAGTAATATCTTTTTCCGTCAATGGTTTTCCAGCCCTTTTGCATAACACCGTTTGAATCAAAGTAGTATTTTTCACCGTCAAACATAGCAAAGCTCTTATAGGCAGAACCATCCTCTTTATCAAAGTAGTATGTGTTTCCGTCAACAGTCTGCCAACCATAGGACATTGAGTAATCATCGCCAAAGTAGTAAATATTGTTATAAATAGTTACAAAGCCTTTTTCCTTTGCTCCAAGTCCTGCTTCTGGGGTTTCGCCATCAGTAGAATAATAATAATTCTTTCCCCCTTGATTAACAATACCTGTTAGTAGATTTCCCTCTGTATCAAAGAAATAGTTTTTACTGTCAATGGTAATTTCCTCATTCTTAACAGGCTTGTTATCCACAATATACTGCCAATTTGAATCCACTTGAACCCAAGATGAGTTGCCTGTAGTTTCTTCTGCGTTTGCCGTAAAAACCGACAAGGCAGAAAGCATTAAAATCATTACTGAAATTAAAAAAAGTCTTTTCATTTATTACCCTCGTTTCTAATCTTATATACAAAAAATTATACATAATTCATTCTATCATATTATAAAGTGAATATCAATTATTTGCAAAAAAGTTTGATAATTATTAACAATATAAAAAAGCAAACCCTCCAAGGATAAACCTTAGAGGGTGAACACTTAATATTTATTTGAAGAAGTTATAGATGCCTAAAGCAAAGATAACAAGTATAATTACAGGCAGAACATAGGTCATATAACCTCTCATCCAATTATGAATTTTAGCACCCTTGCCTGTGTTGGCCTCTGCCTTAAAGTTCTTCCAACCCCAGCCATACTTTGTAACGCAGAATATCACATAACAAAGTGAACCAAGAGGAAGAATTATATTGCTAACCAAAAAGTCCTCCAAGTCCATAATGGTTGAACCTTCACCAAATGGAGTTATGCCAGAAAGTAGATTAAATCCTAAAGCACAAGGCAGTGAAAGTACAAACATAAGAACTCCGTTTATTATACAAGCCTTTCTTCTGCTACAATTAAGCATATCTATGGTACAGGAAATTATATTTTCAAATACTGCAAGAACTGTGGAAAGTGCAGCAAAGCTCATAAATACAAAGAACAAACTACCCCAAATCATACCACCTGGTAAGCTGTTAAACAGGTTTGGTAATGTTACAAAAATAAGGCTTGGGCCACTGTCAACCTCAACATTAAAGGCTGAACAGGTAGGGAAGATTATAAGTCCAGATGTAATTGCTACAAATGTGTCAAGGACTGCAACATTTATGGACTCTCCAAGTAGGGAACGCTCCTTGCCAATATAGCTACCAAAGATTGCCATACAGCCTATACCAAGGCTAAGTGTAAAGAAAGCCTGATTCATCGCCCCTACAATAACATTGAAAATACCTACCTTTTCAACATTTTCAAGGTTAGGAACAAGGTAGAATGCAAGTCCTTCCTTGCCGTCAATTACAAAAATACTATAAAGGGCAAGTAGTACCATAATTCCCAAAAGGGCAATCATCATAAATTTGGTCACTCGCTCTAAACCCTTTTGCAACCCTAAGGAGCATACCAAAAATCCTGCAAGTACAACGATTGCCATATACAGCACCATTGAACCAGGGTCACTAAGCATACCATTAAAAGTTTCTGTAATCTGAGTTGAATCAGCACCATCAAAAGTGCCTGTGGCTGTTGATACAAAGTAGTGGAGCATCCACCCTGCTACTGTAGTGTAGAACATCATTATCAGGTAGCTACCTGCAAAGGCTATGTATCCGTGAGCCCTCCATTTTTTCTTATTTGGGGTTAACTGATGATAAATCCTTACAGGACTTTTCTGACTACCTCTACCAATGGCAAATTCCATAGTCATAACAGGCAATCCCAAAATCACAAGGAAAAATAGATAAAGAAGAACAAAAAGTCCTCCTCCGTTCTGTCCTACCATATACGGGAACTTCCACACATTACCTATTCCTATGGCACACCCTGCACTAAGCAGAATGAAACCAAGTCTGCTACCAAGTTTTTCTCTTTTCATAAACCTATCCTCACTATTTATTGATAGTAACATTATACAAAAATTTATAGATTTATGCAAGTAGTTTTAATACTTTTCTTGCTTTTATTTGAGAATAATAATGAACATTCATTCTGGGTTTTGGGGTGTTTTTATCACCCTGTTTTACAGAGGGCGAATACACCCTTCTTTGTCTTGTCAGTCATTTATAAGTGGCACTCTCGTCCTTGTTATATGCTTCATCAAAGAATTTTTCTTGGGAATTAAGCTTCACTTTATTTATTTCTCTTGGGTAGTACAGACTGTCGTTATGCTGAATTTTACCCTTTTCATCATCCAGCATAATGGTATCAAAAATATGTCTGATTTTCCCCTTAATATCCTCATCATAGATTGGCATAGCAACCTCAACTCGTCTAACAGTATTTCTTGTCATATAGTCTGCTGAAGAAATATAGATTTTCTCCCTATCTCCTGTTCCAAAGCGATAAATTCTTGAATGTTCAAGGTATCTACCAACAACACTTATTACTGTAATATTTTCTGTTTCATCAGGAATTTCAGGAATAAGACAGCAAATCCCTCGAATAATAAGCTGAATTTCAACTCCTGCCTTAGAGGCTTCTATAAGCTTATCAATGATTTTCTTGTCGGTAAGAGAATTGATTTTTGCGCCGATATACGCCTTTTCACCATTATTTGCCCTTGTGATTTCCTCATCAATCATAGCAATAATTTTATCCTGCAAGCAGTGTGGTGCTACAAGTAAATGATGTGTTTCTTCAACAGTTTCGCCAAATAGCAAGGCACTAAACACCTTTGCAGCCTCGTTACCAATTTCCTGATTAGCAGTCATAACTGAAAGGTCCGTATATAGTCTTGAGGTTTTTTCATTGTAATTGCCTGTACCTGACTGAGTAATATAGAAATGCCCTGTATCAGTTTTCTTGGTAATAAGACAGAGCTTGGAGTGAACCTTGTACTTGTCAAGGCCATAAATAACTGTACAACCAGAATCCTCTAATCTTCTTGAAATTTCAATGTTATGCTCCTCATCAAACCTTGCTCTAAGCTCAACAATTACCACAACATCCTTGCCGTTTTCGGCAGCGTCACACAAAGCGTCAATAATTGCACTTTTATCTGCAACCCTGTAAAGAGTCATTTTAATTGACACCACATTTTCATCAACAGATGCCTCTTGTAGCATACGGACAAATGGCTTCATACTATGGAAAGGATATGACAGTAATAAATCCTTCTTTTCAATCTGTTTTAATATGCTTTCCTTCATATTTATTTCCGGTGGAATTTGTGGTGTACGTTTGTTGTAGAAAAGCTCTTTGTGACTTCTAAGCCTGTTTTGTAGTTCAAAAACAAAGGATAAATCAAGGGGTGTTTCAATTTTCAAAATATGATTTTTGTGCATTTTGAAAATCTTTGAAAGCTCTCTTTTTATTCCCTCATTGATATTCCTTGATATTTCAAGCCTAACAGGATTTAGTCTTTTTCTCCTTTTAATCAGAGTTTCCATATTGCCACGGTAGTCCAAATCCTCATCATAAATATATGATGGGTCAATATCGGCATTACGGGTTATCCTCATAATTGACTTTTCCCTAATTGTGAATTTGCTAAACAGCTTGTAAGCAAAGTGAAGAATAAGCTCCTCACTTAGCATAAAAGTATTGGGCTGTGATGGTACTTCAATCAGCCTTTTAAAAACTCCATTTGTGCAGGGAATAATGCCCGTTTTATTCTTGCCTGACTTAGATGTAAGCAGAACTATGGCGTAAAGCTGTTTGTTGTTAAGGAAAGGGAATGGCTGTTGTTTGCCAACAATCATTGGTGACAAAAATGGTGCAATATTTTCATCAAAATATTTTTCAAGCATATTTCTGTCTTTTTCAGAAAGGCAGTTGAAGTTCACCAGATTTATACCGTATGGGCGAAGCTCACCCATTAGCTTGTAGTAAATTTCTGCCTTTTTCTGTTCCAATCTTTCAACAGTTCTGATAATAGAAATCACCTGTTCCCTACTGCTCATTCCTGTTTTATTTTCCTTTGATGATGAATCATAGTATTGGTCCATCAAGCTTCCTACCCTAACCATAAAAAATTCATCAAGATTTGTCTGAAAAATTGATGCAAAGGTCAGTCTTTCTGCCAAAGGCACATTACTGTTCCCTGCCTCTTCAAGCACTCTCTCATTAAACTGCAACCAGGAAAGCTCCCTGTTTTTGTAACAATTACTCATATTTCCTCCTGTACCACATCAAAACTAAGGCTACAATATGTATTAGCTCACTATAAGTAGTATTACCTCTACTCTTTCACATAACCTATATAAAATATTATCATTTATATGTTTTGAAAATATAATATAGACTTAAAATCAAGGTAAAATATTACATAGAAAGGGCAGAAAAAGTTAACCTAATTTTCACTAAAACAATGATTAGATTTTTACAACAATTTGCTAATATACTATGTATATTTGGAGGTATGATTATGAAACAAGCTATAATTGACATTGGCTCAAACTCAATGAGGCTGTCACTTTATGAAATAAACGGTACTGAATTTAAAATCCTTTTCAAAGAAAAGATTATGGCAGGTCTTGCAGGATATGTTGAAAACGGTTACCTTACCAAGGAGGGAATTGAGTGTGCATACACAGGTCTTAACAAATTTAAAGATGTACTAAAATCACTTGAAATAAGCAACACAGCCGTATTTGCCACAGCCTCCCTGCGTAACATAAAGAACACTAAGGAGGCTGTTAAAATCATAAAGGAAAACACAGGCTATCAGGTGGATGTTATTTCAGGCAAGGAGGAGGCAATGTTTGGCTATAGTGGTGCTATGCTCTCCCTTGATATAAAGGAGGGGGTTTTCCTTGACATTGGTGGTGCAAGTACAGAAATTGTGCTATTTAAAAATAAGGAAATTTTTAAATCCACAAGCATACCTATAGGCTCACTAAAGCTATATAAGGAATGTGTCAAAAACATACTACCAGGCAACGGCTCTATGAAAAGGATTGAAAAACAGCTACGAGAAAATATGGATGAGTCTATTTTTAAAAAGTCAAATAGCTACAGCAAAATTGCCTGTGTTGGTGGAACATCAAGAGCCGTGCTAAAGATAGCATCAAAATTATTTTCTCTGCCAGAAAGCTGTAACTCAATTTCCATTGAACAGCTAAAAAGGGTAATTTACACCTTAACCTCATCAAATAAAGCTACAGAGTTGATTTTGAGGTTGACCCCTGAAAGAATACACACCATTATTCCAGGACTGAAAATACTTGAATATACAGCAGACAAATTCTCTGGAAAGGAAATTCTTTTCAGCCGTTACGGAGTAAGAGAGGGTTACCTCTGTCATAAGATAATATCAAAAATAACCCCTAACCATAATGGTTAGGGGTTTCCTGTATCTATTTTACTATTACCTTACATTTTAGTGTGATACCATTTGTTTTTACAGTTATGTATGCGGCTCCTTTCCTTTTAGCCAAAATTCTGCCACTTTGATATACTCCTGCAACCTTAGAATTAGTAGTTGAGAACTTAGCTGTTCCCACCTTACCTGTTATTTTCAAGGTGTAGCTTTGCTTTGGCTTTAGAATTACTGATGTTCTGTTTAGTGTAGGAGATGTTGTAACAGTTATTTTGCAATATAGCTTTTTGCCTGATGTAAGGATTGCTGTAACTGTTGCTGTTCCCTTACGAATTGCTGTCACCTTGCCTGAGGCAACCTTTACCACATTTTTATTTGAGGTTCTCCACTCTTTAACCTTGCCATTTGTAACCTTTAAAGTTCTGGAGTAACCAGCCTTAAGACTAAGCTTTGTGGCTGAAATTTTTGGAACAGGTATTGGCTCAATTTCTACATCTGCTTTTGGTGGTTCCTCCACTGTAGCAAAATATTTGTTATCAATGGCTATAAAACTAATATTGTTGTCCTTTGCATATTTTTCTGCCACAGAGTCCTTGAACCCATAGATTTTATTGAAAGGTGACCTTCTTTTATATAGTCCATTTTCAGTTTCATAGCCAATAGCATAGGAATCTATTTTTTCAATACCATTGTGGAAAATATACTTTGCTTTATTGTTGTTTACAAAAGCACCTGCACCGATATATGTAATAGTTTCGGGGAAAACTACCTCTGTAAGTCCTATATTTCCAAAGGACTCCTTGCCGATTTTCTTAACCATATTTAGGTCAATGCTTTTTAGTGACCTGCAATACTTAAAGCAGTAATCACCAATTTCAGTTATTGTATCAGATAATTCAACCCGTTTTAATGCTGTACAATTAGAAAAAGCATTATTAGGCAGGGACTTCATTCTTGGAGGTAGTACAATATACTCCATTTTTGAACAGCTGTCAAAGGCATATTCTCCCATTGTTAGCACCGAAGATGGTATATCAACAATTTGTATTTCTGAATATCGGAAAGCTTCTGCAGGAATTGCCTTGATTGATGACAACAACACCACTCGCCTTGTGCCAACAACCTGAGAAAAGGCTTTTTCTCCTATCTTTGAGGTACTAATAGGCACAGTGAATACTGACTCCTTTTTTCCTAATGGATAACGAATAAGTGTGGTTTTGTCCTTGGAATAGAGGACGCCATCATCTGAAGAAAATCTTTGATTTCCAGAGCTAACTAAAAATTCTTCAAGAGAGGTGCAACCATCAAAGGCATTTAAAATAATTGTGGCAACAGAAGAAGGTATTGTAATTGATTTTAAGGATGTACAATTTGAAAAACAGTAGTAGTTAATAGTGTTCACTCTACTTC